>NZ_LSJA01000041.1 GCF_001556515.1 Caulobacter sp. CCH9-E1
CTCCAGCTCCGAAAAGCTAGCATGGGTGTCCACTGAAACGAGGGAGGATCAGTCGAGCACCTCCGGCTGTAGTAGCCGTATCGCGGCAAAGACATTCGGCGCGCCCATTGAGGCCGCCGTCGCGATTGTGATCTCGGTCAGAGATAGAGCGTGGCGCGCCTCACTATAAGCCTCGGAGAAGCTGGGAAGGACCACAGCTTGGAATATTCTTCCGTTCCAGAGTCTATTGAAATCATCGCATTTGGTTCGCGCCGTCTCGTAGTCATTAAACGCATAGATAGATGGCAGTCGGTCACCCTTGGCGACGCGGTTGTGAATGCGTCGGTGATCGCTGAATAGCGACGACGTTTTCCGAATGCCTTCCGGCCCGCTGACGAGGGCGACTTCGTGCCTGAACACGGTCGCCAACAGTGCTGTGCGCAGGTGCTTAGAGGCTTCGTCCTTGGTGGTAGCCCCGGCTATCGCGACTTGGTGGCGGCAGTCCTCGTCGGCGCGCGCCGTCGCGCGCAGCGGAATTTCGACCACTTGCCACGGCTCGGCCGCCTGTTCGGTGCGATGACGGTTAACCCAGAGCTTCATCATCGCGCCCAGCGGAAGCGGCAGTTTGCGGGGGCGTAGACCGGCTGCGCCTCGGCCATTGAGCATGATGGTGTTGTAGCCTTCGCGCATGACCGACGAA
>NZ_LSJA01000042.1 GCF_001556515.1 Caulobacter sp. CCH9-E1
CGACTGCTCGTCAGGAGTCTAGCTGATCCGTCGCGTTTTCACACAGCCTCGGTCGAAAGCCGACCTCCAGGTCGGAGCGAACCTTACATCTCTTGGAGGCTGCAGCGTGCAGGGCGGAACAGGTCAGTCAAGGACGACGCTGCGCGTCGCCGCGGCGCGGTCGCCGGAGGCGATCCTTGAGTGACCTGTTCCGCCCTGCGATCGTCTCGCCGTGAGATGTAAGGATGACTCCCGTCGCGGAGGACGGGGCGGCGACTCCTCTCCTCCCCCTTTGGGGGAGGTGGCCCAGAGGGCCGGAGGGGGCAGCTCGGCTGGCTTCCAGCTACCCCCTCCGTCGCTCCGCGACACCTCCCCCGGAGGGGGAGGAGAGGTGAAAGTACGAGCGTTCGCGGCGCTGAACGCTCGGCATAGGCGAAACCGAACCTAGCGAAATCAACGGTTTCCCGCTTTTACACGCCGCTGGATCATCCGCGTTGAAACCGCCTCCATACTCAAAGCTGTCCCCGTCGCGGGGGAGGGCGCTTGGATCCGGCCCAACGGTCTGCTCGCAGACCGGTCTCTCGCAAGGAGTCGCGGCGGCGGGGATAGGCTGAGCGGGGCCGCTTTTAGTCCCCGTCCGTCTTGGCAGGTCGCATGGCTTACTCTTTAGGAGCGCATGCGAGTGGCGGGATGGCGCGGGAACAAGGCCGAAAGCGGAGCGACAGGGCGGTGATCGTACAAACCGCCTATCGTGGATCGTCGGGGTCGAGACGGATGTAGCCGATCGACTTGGTCCGCGCCCGTCCGGGGGCTAGTGGGGTCCCGAGCTGAAACACGCTCACGCCCCCCATCCTCACGGGCAAGAACAGCCTGGCGGAGCGGACGGTCGAGCCGAAACGCAAATCAAACCTTACGGTCTCCGGGTTCGCCCGGCCGCTCCGTCGCCTCCCCGTCACCT
>NZ_LSJA01000043.1 GCF_001556515.1 Caulobacter sp. CCH9-E1
CGGCCGCCGTCGGCTTCATCGCGCTCTCGGGCGTGGCGGTGCTGAACGGCCTGGTGATGATGACGGCCATCCGACAGCGCCTGGCCACCGGCATGGCGCTGGAGAAGGCGATCATCGACGGGGCCATGGAACGCCTGCGGCCGGTGATGATGACCGGCCTCGTCGCGTCCCTGGGCTTCGTGCCCATGGCGCTGGCGACGGGCACCGGCGCGGAGGTCCAGCGCCCGCTGGCCACCGTCGTCATCGGCGGCCTGATCACGGCCACGGCCCTGACCCTGTTCGTGCTGCCGGCCATCTGCCGGTTCGTCCTGCGCAAGGCCGAAATCCGGAGTCCTGAACACAGCTGAGCCAAGGGCGGCGCGCCGAGCAGGTCTCGGCGCGCCGTCTTTTTCTTCAAACCCAAGTCCGGAGACAGTCCATGACCAAGTCGTCGATCGAAGGGGGAAGCACGGCCATCGCCGTGTCGGGGCTGCAGGCCCAGAAGAAGCGTATCCAGATCCTGGCCGAGAACATCGCCAACGCCAACTCGACCGCCAGAACTCCCGGCGGCGAGCCCTATCGACGCCAGATTCCCGTCTTCAAGGTCGAGCCCATGGGCGGCGACGAGGGCGTGGTGCTGAGCGGGGTGAAGGCCGATCCCAAGCCATTCCCGCAAGCCTATGACCCTGGCCACCCGGCGGCCAACGCCGCCGGTTACGTGCTGTTGCCCAACGTCAACAGCCTGGCCGAGAGCCTCGACCTCAAGCAGGCCATGAAAGCCTACGAGGCCAATCTCAACGTCCTGGACACCCAGGACGCGATGGAGAAGGCCACCCTTTCCATTCTCGATAAGAAATAGACCATCGGATCACGCGCGACGCCCACAATTGATCGGTTTCGTGCGTTGATCCCTCAAACTTGGCAGGCGCGTCTCGGCGCACGGGAAAGGGAGACGTTTTCGATGGGAGCGGGACACGATCACGGCGCGAGCCAGGCCAATGGCCGCAGGCTCGCGA
>NZ_LSJA01000044.1 GCF_001556515.1 Caulobacter sp. CCH9-E1
AGGGGCCGCGCCGGCGCCCCGGCTAGTGCGTCGTGCTCAAATCCGACGCGGCCGGTCCCTCGTCTGGGGTCTTCCGACCAGACCCCAGTTGGAGGATGAGTTTGGCGATGGCGGGCAGGACCAGCAGGGTCACGGCGGTGGCCGTGATCAGGCCGCCGATGACCACCATGGCCAGGGGCTTTTGGACCTCGGCGCCGGTGCCGCTGGCCAGGGCCATCGGGATGAAGCCGATGGCCGGCACCAGGCCCGTCATCAGGACCGGGCGGAAGCGTTCGACCGAGCCCTCATAGATCGCCTGGGCGACGGGCACGCCGGCGTCGAGCCGCTCTCGGACGCTGGTCATAACGACCAGGCCGTTGAGGACGGCCACGCCGGCCAGCACGATGAAGCCGACCGCGGCTGAGATCGAGAACGTGATCCCGGTCAGGGCCAGGGCGAACACGCCGCCGGATAGTCCCAGCGGAATGGCCGCGAACACCGAGGCTGCCGGCCCGAAACCGCCCAGCGCCATGTAGAGCACCAGGAAGATCAGCGCGAAGCACAGCGGCACGA
>NZ_LSJA01000045.1 GCF_001556515.1 Caulobacter sp. CCH9-E1
ATGTGTATAAGAGACAGCATAAGCCACGCGGCAATGTTCGAGCGCCCCGGAGAGATTCACATCACAGTCCAGGATCGCTGTCCCTGCCACGCCTTTGGCTGCGGCCCGTTTCGGATAGAAGCGAAGAACGTCGGCGCCGGTTGGTCGCTGGAGCCAATCCAGCTTCACCTCTGCGGAGACGGGTCCAACCAGCGTCAGAGCGAGGATCAAACCCGCAAACTTCCTCGCCAGCATACCGGTCGCTCCGCGCTTATCCTGGGTTGCAGGCTCAACATGGCTTTAGCGCGGCCGCAAGCAAAAAGGGCGGCCCCGCGACGAGCCGCCCTTTCCTTATTCGTCTAAGCGACCAGCCTTAGACCAGCGAGCTGTCGATGGCCTTGCAGGCTTCCATCAGGCCCTTCACCGACTCGACGGACTTGGCGAACATCGCCTTTTCCGCGTCGTTGGTTTCGAACTCGACGATCTTCTCGGCGCCGCCAGCGCCGATGACGACCGGAACGCCCACATAGAGGTCCTTCAGGCCGTATTGGCCGGTCAGGTAGGTGGCGCACGGCAGGACGCGCTTCTTGTCCTTCAGGTAGGAGGTCGCCATGGCGATGGCGCTCTCGGCCGGAGCGTAGAAGGCCGAGCCGGTCTTCAGCAGGGCGACGATCTCGCCGCCGCCCTTGCGGGTGCGCTCGACGATGGCGTCCAGCTTCTCTTGCGTCAGCCAGCCTTGCTTGACCAGTTCGGGCAGCGGCAGGCCGCCGACCGTCGAGTGACGGACCATCGGCACCATGTCGTCGCCGTGGCCGCCCAGGGTCCAGGCGTGGATGTCTTCCACCGAGACGCCGGTGGCTTCGGCCAGGAAGTAGGCGAAGCGGGCCGAGTCGAGGACGCCGGCCATGCCGATGACCTTTTCCTTCGGCAGGCCCGAGAACTGCTGCAGGGCCCAGACCATCGCATCCAGCGGGTTGGTGATGCAGATGACGAAGGCGTTCGGGGCATGCTGCTTGATGCCTTCGCCGACGGCCTTCATGACCTTCAGGTTGATGCCCAGCAGGTCGTCGCGGCTCATGCCCGGCTTGCGCGGCACGCCGGCGGTCACGATGCAGACGTCGGCGCCGGCGATGTCGGCGTAGTCGTTGGCGCCCTTCAGGGCGACGTCCTTGCCGAACACGGCCGAGGCTTCGGCGATGTCCAGCGCCTTACCCTGCGGGGTGCCTTCGGCGATGTCGAACAGGATCACGTCGCCCAGCTCTTCGCGAGCGGCGATGTGGGCCAGGGTGCCGCCGATCATGCCGGCGCCGATAAGGGCGATCTTCGCGCGAGCCATGGGGTCTCCATCAAGGCTGTGGACAGTGAAATGTCGCGCGCGGTCTAGACCTGTCGCGGCCCGGCCTCAAGCCCCCTTTCCCGTTTCGCTGCACTGCGGCAAAGATGCGTGAACAACGATAACCAGAGCAGGGGGCGAAAGCCGTGGCGACGAAAACTGATCCAGGCAACTTCTTCGAGGACTTCAAGCTGGGCCAAAGGCTGGTCCACGCCACGCCTCGGACCGTCACGGCGGGCGACGTGGCGCTTTATACGGCGTTTTATGGTCCGCGCTTTTCGCTCTTTTCGTCCGACGAATTCGCCAAGGCCTGCGGCCTCATCTCCGCGCCGGTCGATCCGCTGATCGCCTTCCACATCGTGTTCGGCAAGACCGTGCCGGACATCAGCCTGAACGCCGTCGCCAATCTGGGCTACGCCGAGGGCCGGTTCCTGGCGCCGGTGTTCCCGGGCGACACCTTGACCGCCGTCTCGGACGTCATCGGGCTGAAGGAGAATTCCAACCGCAAGACCGGCGTCGTCTATGTCCGCACGACCGGGACCAACCAGCGCGGCGAGGCGGTGCTGAGCTATGTCCGCTGGGTCATGGTCCGAAAGCGCGACGAAGCCGCCGAGATCGCCGAGCAGGCCGTCCCGACCCTGTCGACCGCGGTCGCTCCCGCCGATCTCGTCCTGCCGGCGGGTCTCGACTTCTCCGGCCATGACTGGGCCCTGGCCGGCGCGCCGCACGCCTTCGAGGACTATGAGATCGGCGAGAAGATCGACCATGTCGACGGCATGGCGGTCGAGGAGGCCGAGCACCAGATGGCCACCCGCCTGTGGCAGAACACGGCCAAGGTGCACTTCAATCAGTTCGAGCGGGCCCGCGACCCGTCCGGCCGACGCCTGGTGTATGGCGGGGTGGTGATCTCGACGGCCAAGGCGCTGTCGTTCAACGGCCTGCAGAACGCCGGCCTGATCCTGGCGATCAACGGCGGCCGGCACGTGAACCCGTTCTTCGCCGGCGGCACGGTGTTCGCCTGGAGCGAGGTGCTGGACAAGGCCGACCTGGGATCCGCCGGCGCCCTGCGGCTGCGGCTGGTGGCGACCAAGGACGCGCCCTGCGCGGAATTCCCGGACAAGGGCGCCGAAGGGGTCTACGATTCCGCGGTGATCCTCGATTTCGACTACTGGGCGGCGGTTCCCAAGCGTGACTGATTTTGTTCTTGATCCAGCGTTCGTGGCGACCTCGCATCTGGTCGCCGACCTTCCCCTTTGCGAAGTCCGGCTGCAGGACGACGTCCGCTATCCGTGGCTGGTCCTGATCCCGCGCCAGGCGGGGCGGACCGAGATCGAGCAGCTGGACGTCGGCCATCGGCTGCAGCTGATGGAAGAGATCGTTCTGGCCGGCGCCGCCGTCCGGGCGATCGGCGCGGCGCTCGGCCTGGAGGTCGAAAAGCTGAATGTCGGCGCCTTGGGCAATGTCACCGCCCAGTTGCACGTCCATGTCGTCGGCCGACGGCGGGACGATCCGGCCTGGCCGGGTCCAGTCTGGGGCCACGGCGCCGCGGTCCCTTACGGCCAGGACGCGCTGGAGGCGGCGATCACCGCCGCCGAGGAAGTGCTAGAAAACTAGCGCTTCTTCTTCCGGGTCGAGACCTTCTTGCCCTTGGCCTTGGACGCCTTGCCCTTCTTCAGGGTCGAGGCCTTGCCCTTGCGGGCGGCGGCCGCGCACTTGGCCTTGGCGGCCTTCAGCGCCTTGCCCTTCTTGCCCTTGGTCGAGCAGACGGCCTTGGCGGGCGCGGCGCGGCCGGCCGTGGCGCGCGGCGGCCAGACATAAGGCCGCGCGCCGCGCGCCTCGTAGCCGGGCGGCGCCTCGGGCAGCAGGTGTTCGGCGGCCACGGTCCGCGTCGCGCCATCCTCGACCAGCTGGCCCGACCAGCGGCCGTCCTCGTCGGGACGCAGGGCGAGGGTCGAGGGCTGGCCGCCCTCGCGGGCCAGGAACCGCGCCGACAGGCCCTCGCCCTCGCGCTGAAGGTCGTCGATCAGGCCGGTCGAGCCTGGGGCGCCCGTCCGCCGCAGATCACGCCAGGCCCCCTCCAGCGGCGCCGACCCGCCGGCCTTGTCGACGATCTGCAGCGCGTAGAGCGGCGTCCCGTCCGGCCCGTTCACCCGCCACTGGCCGTCCAGCGGCCCCTGCAGGTTCTGGGCGGCGGCGATCGAGCCGCGCACCCGCAGCTCGTAGACTTGAGCGGCCGGGGTGGTCTCGCTCGGGGCCGGGATCGGCAGGATGTTGGGCTTTCGGCGCGGCGCGGGCTTGGCGACCGTCTCGGCCTGCTCCTCGTCCATGTCCTGGCCGGACTGTGTGATCAGGTCGCCGAGCGGATCGAGCGCCTGGGGAACCTCGGTCGCAGGCGGCGCGGGAGCGACGGACGGCGTTTGGGCGGGCGGAGCCGTCGCCGGGCTCTGCTGGGCCAGCGCGGGGCTGGCGACCAGGACGACGGAGAAGACGATAGCCCGCATTCGCAACCTTCTAGAGCCCCTTCACCGTCAACCTCGGGCGGCGATCGCCTCGGCCACCGCCACCAGGCGCTCGGCCTGCGCCAGGTGCAGACGTTCGGCCATCTTGCCGTCCACCCGCAAGGCGCCTTTGCCAGAATTTTCCGGCGCGTTGAAGGCGGCGATCACCGCGCGGCTCCAGGCGATGTCCTCTGGCGAGGGCGAGAAGACCCGGTTGCAGATCTCCAGATGCTTGGGATGGATCAGCGTCTTGCCGTCGAAGCCGAAGTCGACGCCCTGCACGCAGACCGCCTCCAGCGCCTCCAGGTCCTCGATGTCGTTATGGACGCCGTCAAGGATCGCCAGGCCGTGCGCCCGGGCCGCGGCGACCGACAGGGTCAGCAGCGGCAGGAACGGCGCGCGATCCGGCGTCTGGCGGGCCCGCATTTCCTTGGCGAAGTCGTTGACGCCCATCACCCAGGCCGAAAGGCGCGTGCCGTGCGCGGCCTCGGCCATCTCCCAGAGGTGGAAGGCGGCCTTGGCGGTCTCGATCATGGTCCAGAGGCGCGTGTGCGGCGGGGCGGCGTGCAGGCGCTGGTCGTAGAGGCGCACGTCGCCGGCGTCGTTGACCTTGGGGACCAGCACCGCGTCGGGGCCGGCTTCGGCCGCGGCGGCCAGGTCCTCGGCGCCCCAGGGGGTGTCGAGGCCGTTGACCCGGATCACGACCTCGCGGTCGCCGAAGCCCCCCGCCTGCACCGCCGCCACGGCCGCCTCGCGCGCCGCCGGCTTTGACTCCGGCGCGACCGCGTCCTCCAGGTCCAGGATGATCACGTCGGCGGGCAGGGTGCGGGCCTTTTCGACCGCCTTGGCGTTGGAGGCCGGCATGTAGAGGGCGCTGCGGCGCGGGCGGTTGGCGACGTCGACGGTCATGGTGCTCCCCGATCGGTTTTCTGTGTTGGCCGCAGCTTAGCATTGCTGCGCCGCAGCAAAAGCCTTCCGCTTGGGTCAGCCGACGGAATAACGGTCTTGGCGCCTTCCGCATTGGGGATAGGATCGGGTCATGACCACGCGGTACGACAAGAACGCCAAGAACGTGCTGGGCGGCGAACTCATCCCCTGCTCGGTGAACCCGATGACCGGCTTCTATCGCAACGGCTGTTGCGAAACGGGGCCGCATGATCTGGGTCTGCACACCGTCTGCGCGGTGATGACCGACGAGTTTCTGGCCTTCTCCAAGGCGCGCGGCAACGATCTCTCCACGCCGCGTCCCGACCTGGCCTTTCCGGGCCTCAAGGCCGGCGACCGCTGGTGCCTGTGCGCCGGCCGCTGGACCGAGGCCCTCGAGGCCGGCATGGCGCCCCAGGTCGTGCTGGAGGCGACCCACGAGGAGATGCTGGCCGTCGCGCCGCTGGGCGTGCTGAAGGATCACGCCGCCGCCTGACACGACGTCTCGGCTTCACGCGATTGCTCGCTGAAGGTTCGGAGGGACGCGGAGCGCCGGACATCCGTCCGGAGGTTGGAAGTGTGTGTACCGTTTCGACGAAGCCAGACGCTCCGCGTAGCCGTTATCCGAT
>NZ_LSJA01000046.1 GCF_001556515.1 Caulobacter sp. CCH9-E1
AGATCCTCCTCAACTCACAACCTCAAATCTGTGCCAGTGGCGCTGACGGGGGACAAGCCGCGGCTCGTCGTTTAGCATATGATTATGCAGCGCCGTGACCTCGATCCCGTTCGTCCGCAGCACGCGCAGGACCGGATCGACCTCGTTTGCGACAAGTACGAAATCGCCGGTGATGGCGGCTCGGCCGTCCCCGGTTGGCTGAAAGTTGATCGCGGTCGCCGTGCCCATCGTCGGCGGAGTCTCCATATCGCCGTCCATCAGCCGCTCGGCGCGCGGAAAGCTGTATTGGAGGATGCCACCGGCCGTCTTGCCCTCACCGCCCATCAACCGGTTGAGCGCGGCCACATCGAGGTCGAGCCGCGATGCGGCTGCGCTGGCCGAAGGCGATTGCGGCGCGGCGAGCGGGGTCCGACTGGCTGATAGCGCTTGCCGGAGCGCGGCCGCGAGCTTCACCGGGTCGCCGTGGCCGGCAATGTGCATGTACATGGTCGCAGGCGAAGAGCGGAGCAGGTGATTGTGGAGCGCGGTGATCGTAAAACCGCTTGCGAGCAGGCGGCTCAAAACGGGGTTCACCTCGTCGTGAGTCAGCACGAGATCGCCCATCACCATCGCCTCGTCGCCCATCGGCTGAAACGCCGCCCAAGAGCCGAGCGCGAGGGAGGGCTTGATCGTCACCCCATCCAGCGTGACGCTCAGGTCCGAACGCGGGAAGCTGTAGCGGTGAACGCCCCCCGGCTGTTCGGCCCCCGCTCGTCCTATCGCCCGGTCGACAGCCGACCAGTCCGGCGCTGCCCATGCCGGGCTTGCCAGCAGGAGGCTGGCGAATCCCAAGGCGATGGTCTTTTTCAGCATAATTGATCCTTCATCAGCGCACTCGACACGGAAAGCCTCACGTCATGCGAGCGCGCCGCCGGCGAGCCGCGACATTGCGCTCCGGTTTCTTTCTTCGGGATAAGCAGTCCTATGCTCATGAGGCTTGTGATGCAACCCTTACACTTGTAGGCTAGTGACGATACAACTATGACAAACACACAAGCTTCCCCTTGGTTGCTCCTGATCCCGCAGCTTCCGGCTAAGCCTGCCTATTTGCGGGTGAAGGTCTGGCGGCGTTTGCAGGCGATCGGGGCCGCGCCGCTCAAGAACGCCGTCCATGCGCTCCCCAATCGCGAGGACACGCGCGCGCTGTTCGAAGAACTGCATCGCGAGATCACCGAAAATGGCGGCGAGGCGCTGATCCTCGAAGCGCGCCTTGTCGGCGGCATGGGCGATGCGGAGCTGCGCGGAGTGTTCGACGCTGCGCGTGACGCCGACTATGAGGAGTTGGCACGCGAGGCGCGCGCGCTGTGTGAGGGCGAGTATGTCGCGGCGGCGGATGTGGGCCGCCTGCGCAAACGCCTGAACGAGGTCGCCGCGATCGACTTTTTCGGTGCGCATGGTCGGCAGGCGGCACAGGCCGCCATCACCGAGGCGGACCGCCGCTCTCACCAACATCCCGATGTGAGCGGCCCCGGTGCGCCCGAGCTGACCCCGGCGGAGCTAAAGCGCCGCGTTTGGGTGACGCGCCGCCATGTCCATGTCGATCGCATCGCGTCCGCCTGGCTCATTCGCCGCTTCATCGACCCCGAGGCGAGCTTCAAGTTCGTCGAGGGCAAAGGATATGTGCCGGAGCCTGACGAACTGAGGTTCGACATGGCGGACGCTGAGTTCACCCACGAAGGCGACCGCTGCTCCTTCGAGACCTTGGTGTTCCTCACCGGTCTCGAGACCGACCCCGCGCTGCGGGCGCTCGGCGAAATTGTTCACGACCTTGATATTGCCGATGCTCGGTTCGAGCGCCCGGAAACTCCGGGAGTGAGCGCGCTTATCGCCGGCATCTGTGCCGGCACCGACGACGACGAGGAGCGGATCGCGCGCGGATCGACCGCGCTCGACGGATTCTATGCTCACTTCACCCGGCGAAAAGAGGACTAAAGATGGAGGCCAGCGCACGCGCTGAAATCGCAGTCGAGACGCTGCACGAGCACGGCATCAGCTTTGGCGAGGCGGTGCGCGTCTGGATCAGGGTCGCGCTGCTCAGCTTCGGCGGACCGGCGGGCCAGATAGCGGTGATGCATCGCATCCTGGTCGAGGAGAAGCGCTGGATCGGCGAGGAGCGGTTCCTCCACGCGCTCAACTATTGCATGCTGCTGCCCGGCCCTGAAGCGCAACAGCTAGCTGTCTATATTGGCTGGTTGCTCCATAAGACCAAGGGCGGCCTGGTCGCGGGCGCGCTATTCGTGCTGCCCGGCTTCCTCGCGATTTTAGGGCTCAGCTATGTCTATGTGCTGCTCGGCGAAGTGCCGCTGGTCGAGGGATTGTTCTTCGGATTGAAGGCCGCCGTGCTGGCGGTGGTGCTACAGGCGGTGGTCCGGGTGGGTTCGCGTGCCTTGAAGAACAACGTCATGCGCGGTTTTGCCGCGCTGGCGTTCGTCGCGATCTTCGTGCTCGACGTGCCCTTCCCGCTGATCGTGCTTGCCGCCGCGCTGATCGGCTTCTTCGGTGGCCGCGCTGGTTACGCCGCATTCAAGGGCGGCGGCGGACATGGTCCCGCCGGCGCTGAGATAATCCACGACCGCGACACCGCTCTTGGCGAGGGCCTTCCCGACCATGCCCGGCCGAACCTCTCTTGGTCGCTGCGCATCTCCGGCGTCCTGCTGCTGCTCTGGCTCGGGCCGGTCGCAGCGCTGCTGTTCGCGTTCGGCCCCGACGACGTGTTCAGCCGCATCGCCACCTTCTTCAGCCAGATGGCGGTGGTGACCTTCGGCGGCGCCTATGCGGTGCTCGCCTATGTCGCGCAGGAGGCAGTCGAGACCTATGGCTGGCTCCAGCCCGGCGAGATGCTCGACGGGCTCGGCATGGCCGAGACCACGCCCGGGCCGCTGATCATGGTGACGCAGTTCGTCGGCTTCCTCGCGGCCTTCCGCGAAGCGACCGGGCTGCCGCCGCTCGTCGCCGCGACCTTCGGCGCAATCCTCACCACCTGGGTTACCTTCCTGCCATGCTTCCTGTGGATCTTCGCCGGCGCGCCATTCATCGAGCGGCTGCGCGGCAACCGCGCATTGTCGGCCGCGCTTTCGGCGATCACCGCCGCAGTGGTCGGCGTGATCCTCAATCTGGCGGTCTGGTTTGGTATCCACACTCTGTTCGAGCAAGTCCGCGAAGTGCCGTTCGCAGCCGGCACCATCGATCTCCCAGTCCTAACGTCCGTCAACTGGCCGGCGCTGGCGCTCGCGGTGGGTGCGATACTCGCCATGTTCCGGTTCAAGGCCGGCATGCTGCCGGTGCTCGGCGTCTGCTCGGTCCTCGGGGCCGCATATGTAATGATCATCTGAAGGAGTGACGCGTGACGATCGACCATCTTTCCCGACGCAGTGCAATCGCAACTCTTGGCATCGGAGCCGCCGCCATGACTATCAACGAAGCCTCTGCGCAGACGCCGGCCGCAGCGCCGGCGGCTGTCCCCGCCTTTGCCGGAAATCATCAGGTCAAGCCGCTCAGGTTCAATCCCGCCAGGCTTCACGGCCTCTCCGAAAGGCTGATCACATCGCACCACGAGAACAATTATGCGGGCTCGGTCAAGGCCCTGAATATGATCGAGACACGACTTGCCGCCGCGCTCGCTGACACGGACCTGCCGCCGGTGGTCTATGGCGGATTGAAGCGCGAGGAGCTGCACCGCACCGGCTCGGTCGTGCTCCATGAGGTCTATTTCGACGGGCTCGGCGGCAACGGCCAGGCAGCCGGTTCCATCCGCGACGCGCTGGGCGCGGCGTTCGGCTCGTTCGACCGCTGGGAAGCCGACTTCCGCCGTACCGGGATGAGCCTTGCCGGCGGATCGGGCTGGTGCGTGCTCGTCTACAATCTCCACACGCGCTCGCTGCACAACCATTGGGCGTGGGATCATATGCACGGTGCGATTGCCGGCGTGCCGCTGCTCGCGCTCGATATGTACGAGCACAGTTTCCACATGGATTACGGCACCGCCGCCGCCAAATATGTCGACGCCTTCTTCCGCAACATCGACTGGGAAGTGGTCGACCGGCGCTATGCCGCGGCTTTGCGCGGCGGCGGCTGAACCCGACCGCTGAGGATCAGCGTGCAATAGGCACCCCCTTCGTGGGGTGATCGGCGTGCAAAAAGGACCCCTTCATCCCGGGGATTTAGTCGGCCGACTGGTTTTGATCAGTTGGCGAGAACGGGATGTTGATCGTGGAGACAGTGGTTCGGATTCGGCGTGAGCATGCAGCGGGTAAGGCGATCAAGGCGATCGCTCGTGACCTTCGTTTGTCGCGGAAGGTCGTCCGCAAAGCGATCCGGTCGCCGGAGGCGGCGTTCAACTATCAGCGCAAAGTCCAGCCGCTGCCGCGGATCGGTCCTTATCAGGATCGTCTCGATGCGCTGCTTGAGGAGAACGAAGGTCGCGGCCGCCGCGATCGGCTACGGATGACGCGTATCCATGACCTGCTGGTGCGCGAGGGGTTCGATGGATCCTATGATGCGGTGCGCCGCTATGCGGCGCGCTGGCGTGCTGCGCGGCGGAAGGATGCTGGCGAAGGCGCACCGGCGTTCATCCCGATGACCTTCCAGCCGGGTGAGGCCTACCAGTTCGACTGGAGCCACGAGGATGTGGAGATCGCCGGCAAGCCGATGCGGGTGAAGGTGGCGCATATGCGTCTCTGCGACTCGCGCGCACCCTATGTCCGGGCCTATCCGCGCGAGGGCCAGGAGATGCTGTTCGATGCCCATGCCCGGGCGTTCGCGTTCTTCGGCGGTGTGCCGCGACGCGGTATCTACGATAATATGAAGACGGCGGTGACGGCCGTGTTCACCGGCAAGGAGCGTGTGTTCAACCGCCGCTTCCTGATCATGACCGATCATTACATGGTCGAGCCGACCGCCTGCTCGCCGGCGGCGGGATGGGAGAAGGGCCAGGTCGAGCAGCAGGTCCAGACAATCCGAGGCCGCTTCTTCCAGCCGCGGCTCCGGTTCGCCAGCCTGGCCGAGCTCAACGGGTGGCTGGAGGCCGAGTGCCGGCGCTGGGCCGAGCATCATGCCCATCCCGAACGCGGGGATATTACCGTCGCCGAGGCGCTGGATATGGAGCGACCGGCCCTGCAGCCGATCCTGGCACCGTTCGACGGCTTCCATGAGAGCGAGCATGCCGTCACCGGCACCTGCCTCATCAGCTTCGATCGCAACCGCTACTCGGTCATGTCGACGGCCGCACGCCGGACCGTTCAGGTGCGCTCCTATGCCGATCGCATCGTCATACGCTGCGGCGATGCGATCGTCGGGGAGCATGAGCGCCACTTCGGTCGGAACCGCACGATATACGATCCCTGGCATTATCTGCCGGTCCTCGCGCACAAGCCCGGCGCGCTGCGTAACGGCGCACCGTTCCAGGACTGGGATCTGCCGCCCGCCCTGCACCGATTACGGCGAAGGCTCGGCACCGGGGACGAGGCCGATCGCAGGTTCGTGCGGGTCCTCTCGGCGGTGCTCACCGATGGCCTGGAGCCGGTAGAGGCTGCCGTGCGCGAAGCGTTGGCGAACGGAACGGCCAGCGACGAGCTGATCCTCAACATCCTCTCCCGGCGCCGCGAGCCGGCGACACCCCACAGCATCGTCACTTCGGAAGACCGGATGCTGCAGCATCCTCCGCTCGCCGACTGTGCCCGCTATGATCTGCTGCGAGGCTATGATGCAGCGGCATGATATGATCGACACGATGCGCGGCCTCGGACTCAAGGGCATGGCGGCGGCGTTCGACGAGGCGGTCACCACCGGCCTCCAGCGCAAGCGCACCACCATGGAGATACTGACCGACCTGCTCCGTGCTGAGGCGACCCACCGGGATGCAGCCTCCATCCGCTATCGGATGACGGCTGCGAGGCTGCCCGTGGTGAAGGACCTGGAGCGGTTCAGCTTCGAGGGCACACCGATCAATGAGGAGATGATCCGCTCCCTTCACGATGGCTCCTTCCTCCCGCCTCGCCGCAATATCGTGCTGGTCGGCGGCACGGGGACAGGCAAGACCCACCTCGCCATCGCGATCACCGCCAATGTCGTGCGAAGGGGCGCTCGCGCCCGCTACTTCAACACCGTCGATCTGGTGACACGCCTCGAAGAGGAGACCCGGATCGGCAAAGGCGGGACCCTGGCGGCGCAGCTGTCGCGGCTCGACCTGATCGTTCTCGACGAGCTCGGTTATCTGCCGTTCGCCCGCTCGGGAGGGCAGTTGCTGTTCCACCTCATCAGCAAGCTTTATGAGCGGACCAGCGTCATCATCACCACGAACCTCGCCTTCGGCGAATGGCCGACCGTGTTCGGCGATCCCAAGATGACCACGGCGCTGCTCGACCGCGTCACCCACCACTGCGATATCGTCGAGACGGGCAACGACAGCTGGCGCTTCAAAAACCGCAGCTGACAGCCACCTTCGGCGCCTTCAAAAATCTATCTTGCGCTGCGCGCGCCTCCGGTCGGGCTACGCCCGCCCTCCGCCGCACGCAGCGCAAGGCCATCTTCAACAAACCAGCATCATATTATCTGAAAAGGGGGTCCCTCTTCGACGCCGATCGGGGGTCCCTTTTGAACGCCGTTTGACAATACTGAGCTCAGGCGCCAAACCGACCAAACAGAAACGCCTGGACGCGGCTACGCGCCGACGGACTGGGCGTTCACCCTGTCGGCGGGTCTTGGCGCAGGCTTTGGCGCCGTGGTGGTCTTTCTTCTCTACGTGGCGCTCAATGGCGGGCCGTCTGGCCTCTACTCGCAGACAACTGGTCTATGGGTCATAGGCGGACTTGTGGCCGTCTGGCTCTTGCGGGTCTGGTTCATCGCCCACCGCGGGGCTCTGAGCTACGACCCGATCGTATGGGCGTTCCGCGATCCCCTAAGCCGCGTGCTCGGCCTGATCGCTGCAGGGTGCCTGTTCGCCTCGTTCTGACCCTAGCCGAGCTGTTCGGAGGTGATCTCCGCCAAGAGCGTGCTCTGGGCCTCTTCCAGCGCCTGCAGTGCTGCGGCTGTGGTCGACACGCTGGTCTGAGCGGTCAGCACCGCTGCGCGGGTCAGCTCAGAGGGATCAGAAGCATCAAGCCGTTGCGCTTCTTCGAGATAGGCCACCGACTGCTCGTGAGCACGTCTGGTCGCTTCAAGCACGGCCGTGAACTGGAGGCCAAGGCGGTTGTCGTTGGCGGGTTCGGTCACTGGCAACCTCACGATTAAGCTCGCCGATCAAATGCGCGTCGTTACGGCTTGGCCTTCCATGCACGCCAAGACCGCTTTTCTCAAGGCGCTCGCATCGGGCTTGTTTCGGGAAGGGACACGCAACGTCGGCAGGCCTGCAGAGGCCGTATAGCTGTCGCGCGTGGCGTCCTTGTCCTGGTCATGAGACTGATCGTCCAGCTCAACGATACACAGCACTTCATAGCGCCTATTGCAAACGACCCAGTCGGCGCGCTTGCTGGACACTCTATTGAACGCCGCAACGGCCGACGATCGCGAAAGCCCCTCTTTGACGCGCAGGAACGCGCCGAAGCTGACCTGCGGGATCACCTTGTAGTCGGGTAGGGCGCGCTCGAGGACACCGGCGAAGTGAATCTCATTGTCGGAGAGCAGCCTTCGAGACCGATAGGGCGGGGCGAAAAGCTCCTTGAACGCCGAGACCGACAACACGCCGGACTTGAATAGGCAAACCGCGACGATCATCGCCAGGATGAGGAGCGGCGCCACCATATTTGCCGCCCCGCCCATCAGAGCGCCGTCCTATGCAGAAGCCTATAGGGCATCGCGCGTATTACGCGCATCACGAGTTTCCAGTAGCCCGGCGCATAGGTCACTACGCCAGGCTTGGCGACCGCGCTAACGATCCTCCTGGCCACAGCCTCAGGCGTGGCCCACAGGGGGCCGCTAGTGTCCATCCCGTCGGTCATGGGCGTTCGCACCAGGCCGGGCTTGATCAATACGGCCCTCGCGCGACCTGCGCGCGAAAGCCGGTGAGCCAGCCCCTCGATCAGCGTCTCGAGGCCAGCTTTCCCGGCGCCGTAGATGTAGTTGCTTTGGCGGCCACGGTCGCCGGCGACCGACCCGATCACGGCCAGCACGCCCCTGTCGTTACGCTCAAGGGCGTTGGCGGCGGCCAAACTGAGCCGCGCCGGCGCGTTGAAGTTGACCTCCCAAAGCCGCGTGGCTTGTCCAAGATCATGGGCGGCGGTTGTCGTATCACCCAGCGCGCCGAACGCGATGAGCACGAGATCAGGCGGCCGAGACGCCAGAACGCTCGCCAATTTCGCGACCGCATCTGAGGTTACCAAATCGACGGTGTGGCCGAAGGCTTGGGTTCCCCTCGCACGAAGATCGGCGACTTGCCGTTCAAGCTCGTTGCCTGACCGTGCGAAGAGATCAAACGACCAGCCCGCATCAGCCAGAAGCCTCACGGTCGAGTCGGCGATGGCCGACAAAGAGCCCAAGATCACAGCGTGCATCAGCTGGTCATCCTTTCCAGAAATCCAGTTCTGACCATCGGGTCGCGCATCGCGACGACCTCCGACCAGGCCGGAAACGCCTGCTCAAAGTCGCTTCGCCTCAAGCGCTGGTACTTGGCGGGGTACCAGGCACCGCCCGCCGCACGAACGACCTCATCCATCGCTGAGAAGGTCTTGGCGAGCTCGCGACCGGGCCGAAAATCGATCGCCAGGGTGAAGCCCTTGCGAGGGAAACTGATCATGCCCGCCGGACAACGGCACCCAAAGCGCTTCAACACGGTCAGAGGTGAAGCGAGGCCCGAAAGTCGCGCGAGCCTGCAGACCTCGACGAGAGGCTCAATGTCCGGCGTATAAACCTGATACTGCTCGAACCCTGCGGGGCCATAGAGCCGGTTCCAGTTGAGGAGCCCATCGAGGGGCCAGAGCGCACGGGTGTAGTGGATCCGTTCTGAACCTTGGCCCTCGGCACGCCGACGATAAGCCCAATTGAACAGGGACGTCGTTACGGCGTTGATGCAGCTCAGCGGCGCCGTGACCGGGATGGTCGCTTCTCGACGCGTCGGCGCGGTGAAATCGCCGTCGGAGCACCAACGCGCCTTCAAGACGACGCCGCCGGCGCGCGGGTCGGTCAGGTCGATCCAAGCCGCGCTGAACTCATAACCGTCAGAATGGGGGAGATCTTGCGCGTAGTCAGCGAGATGGACGAGCGGGGACGCCTCCTGATCCAGATAGGCCGAGCCGACATTCTGCAGCTCCAAGGTCACGTCCGTGATCGCTCCGCTCAAGCCGAGGCCACCGACAGTCGCCCGGAACAGCTGATCGTCAGGGACGGCGATGGCTTCGCCCCGGTCGGAGCGCCGCAGCCGGATTTGACGGACATGGTTGCCGAACGACCCCTGAAGCGAGTGGTTCTTTCCATGAACGTCGGACGCTACGGCCCCGCCAACTGTGACGAAGCCCGTGCCAGGGAGCACCGCCGGGAACTGACCGCGCCGGATCGTTACGGCACAAAGATCGGCTAAACGCATGCCTGCCTCGACGGTGATACGGGCGACGGCGGGGTTCCAATCGACGATCCGCCGACGCCCGCAGTGATCAAGTGCAAGCGCCCGGTCCGGGAGGCCGATGTCTGAGTAAGAACGGCGTCCGCCGATGTTCGTATAGGGGGCCCGGCTGACCGCCGAAGCGACACCAGCGAGGCTGGAAGGCCGCGTAAGCGTCTCTGCCCTGGCGCGCATCCTCGTCCAATTCTCGATGTCGATCGCAGAGCGCCTCATGCAAGCGAGCTTGCACGGATCTATCTCGTCTGTGAACCTTCAACCTTGTGGTTGTTGCGACAGCCCGCCGGCTAGGGCACTGAAAGACCGGTTTTTCCCCACCCGACCAGGAAGGATCTAAGTACCCGAATGAGCACCGAGACGACGCCAGATCCCGTTGATGTTCATGTCGGCGCACGGCTGCGCCTTCGCCGCAAGCTCATGGAGATCAGCCAGAGCGATCTGGCGGACGCCCTGGGGCTGACCTTCCAACAGATCCAGAAGTACGAGCGCGGCAGCAACCGCATCAGCGCCTCGAAACTCTATGCCGCCGCACAGCGCCTACAGGTCTCGGTGGAATGGTTTTTCGAGGGGCTCGATATGGCCCCTCAAGACCCTGCACTTGCGGAAAAGGAAGCGGCACTGAACCAGCGCTTTCAATCACTCATGAGTACGCCGGAGGGTGTCGAGATCGCCGAGGCTTTCCCGACGATCCGCCGTGGCGAAACCCGCCGACATCTCGCCGCTCTCGTGAGGACACTTTCCCGAGAGGAATAGCGCCGAGCACACACGACAACAGAGCAGGTTGCGCTTGAGATCGTAAGTGGTGGGCCGGACTCGAAAACTCCACCCGCGTGCTAGGCGCCGTCGTCGGCTATGTCTTCATCATCTGTACCGGTCGGATCAGCATCAGCAGAACCATTAGAGAGGCCGCCGGCGGCGCGTAGCCTATCAGCTTCCAGGTTTGGCCTACTGACAATGCGATCAAGCAAATTCAACTGCGCTGGCTCCAGCGCGACAAGCCGCGTCAGCACCCGGAGCACCGACAGAAGCTCGGTCGTGTATTCCGGCAGCCAGACGTTGGGCTGGATGTTGGACAATTCGGACGGCGGTCGCTTGTCGCCCATCGGCGGTTTGGAGCGATCCTTCCGGCGATAGCTCCACCACTGGCTCAGCACCCGCTTACCCGACACCTCATAGGCCCAGACCTCGGGCGCGACATGGGCAATATAGCCAGTCCCGATCTTGAGCCGCCGCTCGGCAGCGTCGTACTCCAGTTCATGCGGCATGGCGTCCAGCGTCTTGGGCAGGGCGCCGTCGGCGGGGATGGTCGGCTCAGGGCCGTCGGTCACGCGCGGCGGGCCAGGCGGGCGGCCCTCGGCGAAGCGTTCGCCAAAGGTGTGGAGCCAGACAACCTCGCGGCCGATCGCGACGGCCTCGTCGAACAGCGCGACCTCGGCCGTCAGCGGAATGCGCAGGCCCGGCTGCTTCAGGTGCTTGGCGAAGCGGGCGGTATAGCCCGGATGGGCCGCGACGGCGGCGATATAGGCCATGACCTCGGGCGCGGCGACCTCCCGGCCATAGGCCGCGCCGAGTTCGACCAGCAGGCGCGGAGCGATGTTTGGACGGGTGGCTTCGGGATCGGACCAGAGCGGGAAAACGCGGCCGCCGAAGGAACCCTTGTAGTGATGCAGGTCGGGGATCGGTCCGCTGATCGTCAGGGCGGGACCGTGCGTCGGCGAATGCGCCATTAGCGCGGTAAAGTACACCTGAGATGACGACGAAGCTCCCCAGAGCGTCGGATTGGATTGATTGATCAGGCGCGCATCCGGCACGATCCACTGCCGATCGAAGGATCGGAATGCGTAGCGGACCGGCTCTACAACTGGCCCTCTATCTAGCGAAACCGGCTGTGTACGGGCTTCATGACCCGATAGGCCCTCCTTCACCGGCTTTGCAACGTGCTTGTCGCCTGGCTTGCCGTTACGGAGATGCGGATGAAACAGCTTCTCCTTAGCCAACGGATCTGTCTCGTTGACCAGCCGCGTCCAGCGGTCCTTCAGCGACTGGGCGTCTGGGGCGATCACCCAGGTGCGGCCGGTCATCACGCCTGACCCGTTGTAGAGGAAAAGGTCCTCCAGCGCCGGATAGCTGACCCAGTCAGCCGCGCCGGCCGGCAAGAACGGCGCACGCCAATCGCTGGGGGCGTCAACCCAGCCGGAGTCGTCCAGGCCCATCCCCGCGATTGCCGCGAACTTGTGTTCCTTGGAGCCTTCAGGCAGGGCGCGGAAGCGCACCCGGGCCGGAGTATCGCGATCGACATCGGCCTTGCGCGAGACCATGACGATGCAGACAGGCTGTTGCACCCCGCCGAACACCCGGCTGGCCTGGGGCGGTTGATGGCCCTCGGGCGTGCAGTCGATGACCCAGATCTCATCGGCGTCGCGGCGGAGATCGGCGCGCATCTTCTGAAAACCAGGCCCGTTCAGGAACCCGGCCACCGTGATGAAGCAGATGACGCCCTTGCGCTTGGTCCAGTCGTCAATCGCGGTCTGGTCCGTGCCGCTGCGGAACGGATCGCCGCCGAACACCTTCCACGCCGCCCAGCGCCAGAAATAGATGTAGAGGTTGCGCAGGTGCTTGGCGTGGGCGCCGACGCCCCAGCTGACCGGCGGCTGCCAGTCGTCCAGTGGCGCATTCAGATGCTTGCCGCGATCCTCGACCCAGCCGCCCAGGCCCTTGGCCTTTTCCTTGTAAGGCGGATTGCCGATCACGACGGTAATCGCCTCGTGCCGCTTGATGCGATTGGCCTCGCGGCGGGACTCGGCGATGCCGCTCATGCTGGAGGGAATCCAGCCGAACTCCTCGTCGGGATCGGCCAGGGTGTCGGTGATGTAGAGCCGCAGGGTGCCGCTCAGCACCTTGTGCAGCTCCTCCGAGGCGTCGTCTCCCTTGCCGAAGGTGACCAGGTCGATCAGTTCGGCCAGCAAGCGCAGTTGGGCCACCGCGAACGGGCCAAACTGCAGCTCAAAGCCGACTAGGCGCTTCAAGGCCTCGGTGATGGCGGCGGGGACCGAGCCTGCGCCCTCCTCGCCCTCGACGGTGGCGGCGATGTTGCGCAGCACGCCCAGTAGGAAGGTGCCGGTGCCCACGGCCGGATCGGCGACCGTCACCTCCGACGAGGCCAGACCTCGGCCAAGGTTGAACCGCTTGGGCGACCGCAGCGCCTCGTCCACCAGCCGCACCATGGCCGTGACGATTTCCGGTGGCGTGTAGTACGAACCCGTCTTCTTGCGCAGGTTGGTGTCGTACTGCTGCAGGAAAAGTTCGTAGAAATACAGCCAGGCCTCGGGCTCGCCCTTGCTGAGCTTGTCCCAGTCGACGACCTCCAGCACGGCGGTCAGAGTCTTGAGCGAGGTGTCCAGGGTGTGCTGGTCGTCCATCTCCTCGGTCAGCAGGCGCAGGGCCGAGCCGATCAGGGTGTTGGACTTGCGCAGCTCCTTGGCGGCGTCGTCGATGCCGTCCTTCAGCGAGATCTTGCGCGCCTTGGCCATCAGCAGGCCGAAGGTCACCGCCTGGGCGTAGCCGTCGGCGAACTCCGCGTCGGTCGCGTGCGGGAACAAGAGGTTGCGCCAGTCGTCCTTCAGGCTGGTCAGGCCCGGCGCCTTGCGATCCAATTGCTCGACCACCTCGTCGCGCAGCAGACGACAGATCCGGGCGGTGATCTCGGCCAGCTGCTTTGGCGAACGCGGCGGGATTGGGTCCCACTGGTAGAAGGTCGTGAACAGGGTCAGCAACTCGGCGGGCGCCTTCAGGGCCGCCCCGGCTGACCGGACATCGCCTTGCAGATAGACGATGTCGCCGACGCGCTTGCCGTCACGCCAAAGGCTGAAGGCGTTGCCGTCGGTGTAGATCAAGTTCGGCAGGGCTTTGAGCTTTTCCCACTGCGCGCGGTCGTGCGACTTGGCGCCGAACCTGTTCGGATCAGCGCCCTTGCCGGGCGCCTTGACCTCGATGAAGCCGATCAGGGCGCCCTTGCGCGTCACGGCGAAATCCGGCCGGATCATCAGGTCCGACAGCTTGGTTTCGCCGACCAGTTCGGTGTTATGCGCCGACAGACCAGTCAGACCCGAGATGGCCTTGACCAACGTCACCAGCGGCGTGCGCAGCTGGTCCTCCGGCTCGCCCGTGATCGCCGGGTTGTCCAGCGTCGCCTTGGCGGCGGCCCCAAACGCGGCGATGGCGTCGTCCAAAGTGGCCAAGTCGCTCCCCCATTCCCGTCACGCGGCAGTGGATAACCGCCAACCCCGACTAGACCCCATCCCGAATCAGGTCGAGATTCAGGCCATGTCTCAGCTTGAGCTATTCATACAACCTGTCGTCGCGGAGCCAACCGTTCCGTCGGTGGAGTCGATCCGCGAACGGTTCGAAAGCTTGCTGACCACCCTGCGCCAAGCGCAAGTAATGCCTCTTTCGGCGCGCGATCTGGCGTTCTGGACCGTCGTGACGCCGCAGATGTCGAATTGGCTCCCGGCCGACGAGAAGGCAGCGGTGTGCCAGGAGTTTGCAGATCAGATTACGAGGCTAGGGGCGTCCGCCGCGTAAGCGCGCCGTGGCCGAGCGCCGCGGCGCCCCGCTCGTGTATACCGATGTCGCGCTAATCAACGGCGTCGAAGTTATACGCGCCTTCGTGGAGGCGTGTGTTGAACAGCGCCACGCTGTCCAACAGAAACTGGTCCTGAATCTCGACGCCGACATAGGGTTCTACGGCGACCTGGCCGAGACTGGTTGGGCTGATCTCCCCCGATCGCCGCACCCTCACGTCCCATCGCGCCGAGATTACGCCGTTGCCCTGTGAGAACCGTGACCCGACTCGCGGGTCGAAGGCGAACTCCTGCAGGGTGGCCAGGAAGAGACCGATCTCTTCCTCCGTGGCTTCAGTCAGAACGATGAGCTGCTTGAGTTGGGCGCCTTGGGGGATCGCCTCATAGCCGGCTAATGGCAGGTTGACCGACACGCTTCCGCTCACGGCCTTGTGCTCCTCGATCTCCTGGGTGAGGGCGGTGACTTGCGCTTCCAGCGCGTCCTTTTCGACTCCGGTTGCAGCCCGAGCATCGGACTGGAGCTTTTTCAGCTGCTTCTCCTTACGCGATCGCTGCGCGTTGTTCCGGTTCAAATCAGCCCATCGCGCGTGTTCCTCGGGCGCCAGCATATCGAGCGCCTTCTCGCCCTTCTTGAAATCGTCGTTCCGCGTGCCGGTGACCACGAAGGGCTTAATGGGCTCGATGGGAACCATGTGCCCGATATTGGCGCAGCCCTTCACCCACGGATCGCCGGCGCCGTAGAGACCGATGATCGGGTTCATCTGGCGGCGTTCTTTCATGGTCGTGAGGGGATTGGAATCCTCCTCGCCGCTGTCTTTCACCCCGCCGATGGCGTTGTAGTAGTAGCTGTCGAGGGTCATGCCCTCGTTGCGGGCCCGGCTCACCACGTCAATAGCCTTCCTGCGCAGCTTGCCGCGGAACCCGGCGGCCGGGAAGTAGGGGACGTTCTCAGCCACGGCGCCATAGTAGACAGTCATGGTGGGCTGACGGGCCGGCTTCTGCGCCACATCCGGCGGATTGGTGCAAAGCGGGGAGACCGCGGTCACGACGCCGTCGAAAACGACCGTGTATTTCTGCTGGGTCGACATGGTGTTTCCTACTGCTGAAAGAGTTGGATGAGGCCGTAGCCGTAGGCCTTGTTACGGCCGATCCCGGTCGCATAGGCTTGGCCGAAGGCGGTGTGATCGGTGACCCTCAACTGCCCCTGGAAGATGGACCGGTCGATGATCATGTTTCCGTGGTGCGCAATGCGAATGGCCTGGGTTGAGACCTCGATCTCGCCCTCGAGGGTGAAGCCATGACGCTCGCCTTGGCGGCCTAGCCAGTCTCGTCGACCATCAAAGTCGACCGGGCCAAAGTTCAGGGCTCGGAGCTTGTTCCTGCCATTTCCCGCGCGCTTGACCGGCGAGGCGATGATCCTGAAATCGTAAGTGTCAATCTGCGGGTCATAGCTCGGCGCGAGACTGTTGGCGCCCAAGCGCGCGTCGATCCTGTCGGACCGCACGAGGACGGCGCAGAACGGTTGAAACTCGACCGTGTAAATGAAGGTGCGCTCAGTGCTGCTGGCCGAGAAGTCACGATAAACGGCCTCATGCAGCGCCTTGGGATCCTTGGCGAGTTCTTCGGGTATGGCCAGGAGCACTTCCTTAAGCTGCGTCATCGCTCGCCCTCTGCCCCCTTTGGTCGACGTAGTAGATGATCCGAATAGCGTCGGCCTCCGCAGAGCCATAATGGGGCAGGGCGGTTAGCCTCGTCTCCAAATCCGGGATCTTCTTGGCGATCGCATCGAGCTTGAGTTGCAGCGCTGGGCGGGCAGATGGGATTTCCAGTTGTCGGCGGCGCAACGCGCTGGCCTCGAACAGCTTCTTAGCATCGACGCCGTCGCAGGCCTGCAGACCACGGCGGATGGCGCTGAGGTCGTAGGCGATCTCCCGCTTGCCGTTGATGTGGAACACGTCCCGCGTCGAGTACCGAAATCCGCGCGATGAGATCGTCGCCTTCGAAAACTCGATCACCAGGTACGGCGATGCCGGCGGGGAGCGCCAAAGCTCGGCAAGCCACTGGTTGTTGGTCTTTGCGCTCTGGGGGAAGATCTCGATGTGATCGGGTAGCCCGGTGGGGATGGCAATGCTGGCGCGAAGCAGCGCCTTGTCCGGCGTGACCACGCACAGTGTCCCGCCGGCCCCGCCAAGCCGCAAACGACCCTTCTCAGGGTTCACATTGTCGAACATCGCATTGAGCGCCAGGTCGGGTCCGTCAACGGCGTCGCGAGGCAGGCCACAGATGTGCCGGCCGAGCCGCTCATACCAGAACAAGGCGGGTGAGAGATTTGTCACTTGAAAATCTCACTAGGGATTTGACAGTTCGACCGTATCAGAGGCCTAGTTGCCGTCAACGCCCAAACACGCGGAAGATGACATGGCCCATTTCCTCGCGTCGATCTCGCTCGCCACGCCGTTCATTCCCGGCAAGCGGCTCAATCTCGACAGCCTGCTGGCCGGGATCATCTACGAGCGCACAGCCAACGTCGACCAGGCGCTCAACGACATACCTCTTCGCCGCGCTGACGCAGTGTGGGAGGGATCGGCCTGCTTTTTTGAGACGCCGGTGTTTCTGTCAGACTACACGTCCATCGGCGGCTTGCGGCCGGCGACGATGAACGCATCGGTTCTGGCGATGAAGAGCCGAAAAAAGGACGGCGTGAAAAAGGAGAGCTATCCCAGGATTGATCTGGCGCGCGGGCCTCACCAGAACCGCCTCAGCCGGTATAAGACGGTGACCGCGAGCCGGATCCACTTCCTCGGGACTGGCGACCTATCAGGCGTCGGAGACCTTCTCAAAGACGTGCGATTCATCGGCACGAAGCGGTCGGCGGGGTTTGGCCAAGTTAAGGCTATAGATCTAGTGGAGTTCGAATGCTCCAGCGCTCATCCCGCACTCGTCCTGCCGGACAACACACCGGCCCGGCCGATCCCCCTTGAGCAATTCCGAAGCCTTTCAAACGGCGCCTGTCTGGAAGGCTATGAGCGCGTAAGGCCGCCGTACTTCGA
Source organism: Caulobacter sp. CCH9-E1 (assembly GCF_001556515.1). Classification (GTDB taxonomy): domain Bacteria; phylum Pseudomonadota; class Alphaproteobacteria; order Caulobacterales; family Caulobacteraceae; genus Caulobacter. The sequence goes on from NZ_LSJA01000046.1 coordinate 17,217, forward strand.
AGGCGACTTCGTACTGTGCGCGCTGCCGACCTGGAACGAGATCGCCGCGAGCGAGCTTGAGGGCCAGCTGGTCGCGACGTCATGATCGAACACTACCTTCAGCATGTCGAAGCCGCGTTTGCGGAAGATGGTCCACTGGCCGAGGCCATGCGCCGGCGTGGGCGCACCTATCGCCCATCGCAGCCCCAGTTCGAGTACGCTATGGCGTGCGCGCGCACGTTCGTCGCTGACACGGTGCCCGGGAAGGGCGCACCGGTCACGCTCCTGGAAGCTGAGACCGGCACCGGCAAGAGCCTCGGCTATCTTGTGCCGCTTGCGCTGTTCGCGGCCCACACAGGCAAGCGCGGCGCGATCTCCACGTTCACCCTGCACCTTCTCGAACAGCTCAATAGCACCGAGATCCCGATCGCGATCGAAGTCGCCGAGGCGCTGACCGGCAAGCGGCTTACACATGCTCGCCGGGTCGGCCTGCGCAACTGGCTGTCGCGTCCCAGGATCAAGCGGCTCCAGGTCGAGATCATAAACGACCCGACGAGCGACAAGTCGCTGGTCAGCTATCTCGATGACCTGGCCGATTTCGCGGAGGCGGGGAACACGCTCCTGGAGTGGACGGCGCACAACGGCCCGTTGCCAGAGGCTATCCGGGTCGGCGACATCTGCCTTTCCGCCAGTGCGGAGCCGGGGGCTGAGGAGTATGTGGAGCATGTTGCGCGCTCCAATGCCGCAGATCTCCTGATCGTCTCTCATGCCCTGACGGCGATGGATCTTGGACAGTACGGACGGCTGTTGAGCGCAGAGGGCGCAGCGCCGATAGCGGCGCTGGTCATCGACGAGGCGGACACGCTGCCGGGCGTGATCCGCAGCCACTATCAGGTCCACCTATCGTCCCTGCAGCTGCTGACGGCGGCTCTCTACATGAAGGGCGCCAACCGGGCCGCATTTGAGTCGCACATCGCTGACTTCAAGGCGCTGACGGACCAGCTCATTCAGGACGTCCCCAGAACCTATCGCCAAAGCGCGGCGTCCAAGCGCATGGTCAATCTCGGGGACGGGAAGAACGGGACCTATCGCGTTCAGTTTCAGAAGGTGGCGGCAGGACTTCTCACCGAACTTCGCCGCGGTATGAAGGCCGCGCAAAAGGGCGGTGCAGAGACTGACGTCCTGGAGCTCAAGGTGTTCGAAGGCGAGTTGGCCATGTTCACCGACTGCTGCGAGCGGATGAGCGACTACAAAATCCCAGGGGTCAGCTTTTCGCCCGTGCTGGCCATCCCGGCCTTCAACGTCGTGCCGTTCGACGCCAGTCGCATGGCGAGCCTCTTATGGCGCGAAAGCAAGGACAGCCAAGAGACGCTGCGTTCGGCCGTGGTCATGACCTCAGCCACCCTGGACGCCCCAGGCGCCGACGACAGTAGCTTCACCGGCTTCATGGCCGAGATTGGCCTCAACCCCCAATACCACAACGTCCGACGCGACCTTAGCGGACGCTATGCGCCCGAGGATTTTGGTCGGATGACCTTCCACCTCTCGCCGCCTCACGCTCCCCGTCCAAGCCGCGTCGTCGAGGCTGAGAGCGAGTCGGACGACGACTTCACCAATCCTGAGTGGGTCAGCTACTGCGCTCGCACCTTGGCGCACATTGCCGGCCTCGAGGGGCGCTGCCTGGTGCTGGCCAACAGCTACAGGGACACTCAGGCCCTGGCCTCGGCCGCCCGGGCGCTTGGGGTGACGCCGCTGGAGCATTCGCAGGGGACGCCCCTGTCAGAGGCCGTTGGGCGATTCGTCGAAACGCCAGGCTCGATGCTGATCTCGCCGACGGCTTGGGAGGGACTGAACTTGCCTGGACTGGTCGACCATCTGGTCGTCACCAGGCTGCCCATACAGAACACGAGTTCTTCGTTCCTCGGCATGTATCGTGAGGTGCTTCTGAGCCGAGGAAAGACCGAGGCAGAGGCATTCCGGCGCATTCGAACGATCGCTCAGAACAATGCGAGCCGGAAGCTCAAGCAGGGGCTGGGTCGCGGTATTCGGGCGGCCGACGATCGCGTCGAGGTGTGGATCCTGGATCCACGCTTTCCGTTACCCGACAGGTTGGCGCCAGCGGGCGCCAGCCCGCACTACCGCCGTTTCGCCAATGCTATTCCGGTGCGTTTCCGCTCCAAGCCGCTGGCGGCGACCTATCCCAAAGCAAAATTGATAGAATGGGCTGCGGTTGACGCTCTCGGCGCATAGATTTAGGCGGGCGTAAGCGGGTCTTTGACATTGTCGATCAATGCACTAGCGAGGGTCCCCCCTCGCCATGCCGTCGTTTGAGGCGGCACGATAACTTGGATGGGACTTCAAGCGGTATTTGCCCGTCCCTCGCCATGCCGTCGTTTGGGGCGGCACGACAACTCGGCAAGCCAAAGCTTGAAACGCGCCTCTCCCTCGCCATGCCGTCGTGTGGGGCGGCACGACAACTGTGGTAGGTGACGCGATCCTCCCACTCCTCGCCATGCCGTCCTCTAGGGCGGCACGAAAACAGGGTGTGGGACCTCCGTCCCTTTACAAGCCCCAGCAATGCCGTCGTTTGAGGCGGCACGACAACTTCTGGTTCGTAGTCCTGCAATCGAGAACCCCCTCGCCATGCCGTCGCTGGGCGGCACGACAACAGCTCGAAGGCCAGGGACTCAGTGGCGCCAACCTCGCCATGCCGTCGTTTGTGGCGGCAAGAAAACAAGAGGGCCTCGGCGGCGACCCTGCCTTAAACCTCACGATGCCGTGGAAATGCGGCATGATCAGAGTGAGATCTTAAATTGAGGTCAAATGCCGTTACTGCGGCACGACTACATGTCTGGGTCTTTGTCGACCCACTTTTATCCGTAGGTATGCCGTCGATGTCGGCGGCACGACAACATCTGTGAGCGCGTGAGGCGAAGCGAAACCCCTAGCCATGCCGTCGCAACAGGCGGCACGAAAACGTGAGAAGCCCGAGCAGAATGAAAAGGAGTCGCGCTGCTGCTGAACACTATAGTTGCTACACGCTATAATATGTAGGCTATCGTCGCGAGTATCTGGTCACCAGATATGACACGTTGATGGGGCAATCGCTGTCGCAACTCAACCGTCTAACGGCGACATAGGCAGATGTGAGCGCGAAGGTTTCCCGCGCGGTGCCTGGCACGTCCCCGTCCGCGCAGAAGGCCTAACGCGCTGTCTGAAACAGACGGTTGAAGCCTGCCGTTCTGAGGCCGACACCTAGCCATTGCGCTGGTCGATCGCGTCAGCTCTATCGACCTGAAATGCAAGTGGTGCCTCCGTGAAGCCGCAGAGAAAGGCGTGGGCCTCGGCGATTGCGTCATTGTCCAGCACCTTAATGACGACATGGTAGTCGGACGCCGGCTCAGCAGAGCGAAAGTCCTGACCAAACATGATGTCGAAGAGCTGGACGTCGATGCCGGGCGGCCGACGTTTGTGTTTGGCGATCGTTTTGAACAAGGCCAGCGCGGCGCTCTCACCGTCATCGCATGGAATCATGAAGAGCCGGCGATATGGCAGCTTCGGCCAAAGACTACCGTGATCGTTAAACAGCCTTCGCGGGGGGATAAGCATCTGCAGTGCGCGCCCCGCATAAGGTCTCCCGTAAATGCTGTCGAGGTGGCCGCACGCCTCGTTGAACCTGTAGTAGAAGTGTTCCTCGTCTGCTTGAGTCGCCTTCTCATTTCCGAACGCAACAGCGCTTGTATAGAGCAGGTTCGCCGTAGCCTCCTCCCGGGCCGCAGCTTCACCCAGTATCAGCTCCATAACTCTCTGATCGTAGGGGCCGTATGTTTCATGGCCCGCGTTTTCGACGTCAGCGGCGAGTTTGCGGAGTCTCAGCAAGTCGTTGTCACGAACGCCAGTGACCTTGAGCGTAGGCCCACCAGATAGACCTTCAGCCACATCCAAGAGCCGACGGCTAAACTCATTAAGAAGGCTGCTGGCGCGAGGATCCGGCTGGCCGGCGTCGATAGCCGCCTTAACCCGCTGACACGTTCGAAGATTGATCTCCGTGAAGCGCGAGAACTCTCGCGTCCAATCTTCGCCAAACATGGCTTGGGCCGCATTTACGAGACGCGCGCTGGCACGCTCCCAGGACATGGGTTCCATAGTGTTGCTCCTAGGGCGCCAATGCTGAGGCGACCTGGCGAAATGATGAGTGGGGGCGGCAGCGGCCGATCGCGTCTAGCGGCAGGAGCCGCGCGAACTAGGTACACCCGACCATGATTTGCGATCAGCGTAAAGGTCTCGGCGAGCCTCGGACAGTTACGCCGGCGCGGGAGGTCCTTTGTCATCACAGTCGCACGCCGTAAGAGCCGCCAGGGGACAGGGGCGCGACAAAGCGATCGCGCGCGATAATGTCGTGCGGGTTCTAGCTGAAGTGCGACGGAGAGCCTGGGCAGGATGACGGGGAGGGGGCCTCCTGTCACGTCAGGGTTCTCAGGGCATTGGCAGTCGGGCGACGGGCGGGCGCGGAGCCATCACACCGCGCAGAGCCCGTTCGTCGCCCGTGTCCCAGCCGTCACCGCGATCTGCTCTGCAAGCACGTCCTCCGGCGTGCGGTATCCGAGGCACTTGCGCGGGATCCGATTGAGCCGCGTGGACAGCTCCAGCAGCTTCT
>NZ_LSJA01000047.1 GCF_001556515.1 Caulobacter sp. CCH9-E1
TTCTCCCCTTGCGGGAGAAGGTGTCAGCGAAGCTGACGGATGAGGGGTTGAAAGATCTTTCCGGATAACGGAGCGCGACCCCTCACCCGGCCCTATCGGGCCACCCTCTCCCGCAAGGGGAGAGGGGGCGCTCTTTGCCCCTCAAAAATCCGGCGCGGGAGGGGGGCTCCCGCGCCGAGGGCACACCAAGGTCGGTCGCGCCGGGGGGAGGCGCGCCGCGCTCGCGGAGCATGGGCTTCGAAACGTCGGGACGCGTGCAAGGCGCGTCCAAAGCCCGTGTCTCACCGCGAACGCCCTGAACAGACGCGATCATTCTTTCGGAAATACAGATGCTGCGCCGTCCATTTCTGGCGCGTTGACGGCCCGCTCGATCACGACTGAAACTATTGTTCGAATTTGCAGTATGGAGGACAGGTCCGTCAACGGCGGGCGCCTCCGAATTGGGCGCCGTTACGGCGGTCTGGACATCCGCGCCGGAGCGTGCAGGGTTTCTCAAACGGTTGTTCAAGCCGAAATCAACTTAAGAGCAAGGGTGGAAGCCGCATGGCCGCGATCAACGCCGTCACTGATTTCTCCGTGGAAGGCGACGTCGGCGTCGTCACGCTGAACTCGCCGCCGGTCAACGCCCTGTCGGCCGTGGTCCGCGAGGGGCTGAAGGGCGCCTTCGACGCCGCCATCGCCGATCCGGCGGTCAAGGCGATCGTGCTGATCTGCGACGGCAAGACCTTCATCGCCGGCGCCGACATCACCGAGTTCGGCAAGGCCATGACCGGCCCGTCCCTGCAGGACGTCCAGAACGTCATCGAGAACGCGCCCAAGCCGGTCGTCGCGGCGATCCACGGCACCGCCCTGGGCGGGGGCCTGGAGGTGGCGCTGGTCGCGCACTATCGCGTCGCCGTCCCTTCGGCCAAGGCTGGCCTGCCCGAGGTCAATATCGGCCTCTTGCCCGGCGCCGGCGGCACCCAGCGCCTGCCGCGCATCGTCGGCGTCGAGAAGGCGCTGGAGATGGTGACCAGCGGCCAGCATGTCCCGGCCAAGGCCGCCCACGCCATGGGCCTGTTCGACGAGCTGGTCGAGGAGGGCAAGCTGCGCGAGGGCGCGATCGCCTTCGCCCGCAAGGTCGTGGCCGAGAACCGTCCGCTGAACAAGGTCCGCGAGCTGAACGACAAGGTCGAGGCCGCCCGCGGCAAGCCCGAGATCTTCGAGGCTTTCCGCAAGGCCAACGCCAAGAAGTTCCGCGGCTTCAGGGCCCCCGAGAACAACATCAAGTGCGTCGAGGCGGCGGTGAACCTGCCGTTCGACGAGGGGCTGAAGGAAGAGCGGCGCCTGTTCATGGAGCTGATGACCGGCAGCCAGTCGGCCGCCCAGCGCTACGTGTTCTTCGCCGAGCGCCAGGCCGCCAAGATCCCGGACGTGCCGGACGACACCCCGACCATCCCCGTCAAGAAGGTCGGCGTCATCGGCGCCGGCACCATGGGCGGCGGCATCGCCATGAACTTCCTGAACGCCGGCATCCCGGTGACGATCATCGAGGCCAAGAAAGAGAACCTCGATCGCGGCGTCGGCGTCATCCGCAAGAACTATGAGAACACCGCCAAGAAGGGCCGTCTGACCCAGGACGACGTCGAAAAGCGCATGGCGCTGCTGACGCCTTCCATGGAAATGGAGGCGCTGGCCGACTGCGACATGATCATCGAGGCCGTGTTCGAGCTGATGGAGATCAAGAAGGAGGTCTTCGCCAAGCTGGACAAGATCGCCAAGCCCGGCGCGATCCTGGCCACCAACACCTCGTATCTCGACGTCAACGAGATCGCGGCGGTGACCAGCCGGCCGGAAAGCGTGATCGGCACCCACTTCTTCTCGCCGGCCAATGTCATGCGCCTGCTGGAACTGGTGCGCGGCGACAAGACGAGCAAAGAGGTGATCGCCACCTGCATGAAGCTCAGCAAGGCCATCGGCAAGGTGCCGGTGCTGGTGGGCGTCTGCTACGGCTTCGTCGGCAACCGCATGCTGGCCCAGCGCCAACGCGAGGCCCAGAAGCTGATCCTGGAAGGCGCCATGCCCTGGGACGTCGACCGGGTGCTGTACGACTTCGGCCTGCCGATGGGACCGTTCGCGATGAGCGATCTGGCCGGTCTCGACATCGGCTGGGACCCGGCCAAGACCAGCTCCTCGACCGTGCGCGAAGTGCTGTGCGAGATGGACCGTCGCGGCCAGAAGAACGGCAAGGGCTTCTACGACTACGACGAGAACCGCAACGCCAGCCCGTCCCCTGTGGTCGAGCAGGTGATCCGCGACTTCGCCGAGAAGCGCCAGATCCAGCGCCGGACGATCACCGACCAGGAGATCCTGGAGCGGTGCCTCTATCCGATGGTCAACGAGGGCGCGAAGATCCTGGAAGAGGGCAAGGCCATCCGCGCTTCCGACATCGATATCGTCTGGATCAACGGCTACGGCTGGCCGGTCTATCGCGGCGGCCCGATGTTCTGGGGCGAGCTCGTGGGCCTCGACAAGATCCTGGCCAAGATGAAGGAGTTCCACGCCGAGCTCGGCGACGACTTCAAGCCGTCCGCCCTGCTGGAGCGCCTGGTCGCCGAGGGCAAGGGGTTCAAGGACGCTTAGGGGGGGCTAGCGCCCTTCAAGCTTCAAACTAGCGTGTCATCCCGGAAACGCCGCAGGCGTTATCCGGGACCCAGGGGTGAAGGAACGCGGTGCGGGCCGCCCCTGGGTCCCTGTGTATTGCGATGTAGGTCAAGCGTTGGCTTGATGGTT
>NZ_LSJA01000048.1 GCF_001556515.1 Caulobacter sp. CCH9-E1
CGGCAGCGGCGAGGTGGCGGTGGTCGACCCGGGCCCGGACCTGCCCGAGCACTTCGAGGCGCTGAAGGCGGCCCTGGCCGGCGAGCGCGTCACCCATGTGCTGGTCACCCACCACCACCTGGACCACAGCCCCCTCGCCCGCCCCCTGGCCGAGCTGTTCGGCGCCAAGGTCCATGGTCGCCCCGCGCCGGCGGACCATGGCGAGGCCGCCGCGCCGGGTCTGGAGGAAGGCGCCGACGACCGCTTCCGCCCCGATGTCGAACTTTCCGACGGCGACGTCGTCAGCGGCCCCGGTTGGACGCTGGAGGCCGTGACCACCCCCGGCCACACCTCAAACCACGTCTGTTTCGCGCTGAAGGAAGAGAACGCCCTGTTCTCCGGCGACCACATCATGGGGTGGTCGACGACGGTGGTCAGCCCGCCTGACGGCGACATGGGCGACTATTTCGCCAGTCTGGCCAAGGTGCGGGCGCGAAACTTCGACACCTTATGGCCCACCCACGGCGCGCCGGTTCGAGAGGTCGGGCCGTTCATCGACGCCTATATCGCTCACCGCAAAGCGCGCGAGGCGCAGATCTTGGAGGCGCTGGGCGCTGGATTCACGTCGATCCCCGCCATGGTCCCCAGCCTCTACGCCGCCGTCGACCCGCGCCTGCATCCGGCCGCGGCGCTGTCGGTGCTCGCCCACATGAACCAGTTGGTGAAGGAAGGCCGCGTCGCCGCCGAGGGCGAAGGGCTCAGCGGCCAGTACCGCCTCGCCTAGGGGAACAGCCGCTTCGTCGTCCAGCCGTCGGCGACGCGGTCGAACACCAGCCGCTCGTGCAGGCGGAACGGCCGGTCTCGCCAGAACTCGATCGTGACGGGGACAATGCGATAGCCGGACCAGTGGGGCGGCCGCGGCACCTTGCCCAGGCCGAATTTCAGGCCCATCTCGGCCACACGTTTTTCGAGCGCCAGGCGGTCGGGCAGCGGCCGGGACTGGTCGCTGGCCCAGGCGCCGATCTGACTGTGGCGAGCGCGGCTGGCGAAATAGGCGTCGGCCTCGGCCTCGGTCACCGTCTCCACGAGACCTCGGATCCGCACCTGGCGGCGCAGCGACTTCCAGTGGAACAGGATCGCGGCCTTGGGATTGGCCGACAGCTCGCGTCCCTTGGCGCTGTGGGTATTGGTGTAGAAGACGAAGCCCCGGCTATCGAAGTCCTTCAGCAGCACCATGCGCGAGTCGGGCATGCCGTCGGCGTCGACCGTCGACACGGTCATGGCGTTGGGGTCGTTGAGCTCCTTCTTGCCCGCGTCCTCCAGCCATTCGGCGAACAGGGCGAAGGGATCCTCCTCCGACAGCAGCGGCGGCGGCGTGGCCTCGGTGACCTGGCGGACGTAGTCATCCTCGCTGGGCGAGGCGGGGATCAGGGTCTGGTCGGCGCTCATGGCCTTCATATAGGCCCCCCAGCGGCGAGGGGCCACAGCCCCGGTCCCGTAAGCGAAAGTCTTAACTTAACGCCCCGTTGACCATCCGGGCGGCAGGGTCGCCGCCATGACCGCCAAAGGCCCCGTCCTGACGCTTTTCGCGGCCCGCGCCCTGCTCGGCGTCGGGCCGGACGCGGACGAGCGCGCATTGCGCAAGGCCTATCGCGAAGCCGCCAAGCGCGCCCATCCGGACCGTCCGACCGGCGACGCGGCGTTGTTTCGCGAGGTCCAGGCCGCCTATCGCCTGCTGCAAGACTCTCTGGCCCGCCCGACCACCTTCGCGCCGGCCGTGACCGCGCCAGCGGCCGCCGACTACGCCTTCCTGGACATCGACATCGCCACCGCCGTGTCCGGCGGCTCGGAAGAGCTGTCGATCGACGGCCGCCGCTTGCGCCTGAAGCTGCCCGCCGGCCTTCGCGCCGGCGACAAGGTGCGGCTGCTGGACGTCCTGTTCGAGGTCCGCCACCGGCCGCTGGACGGCGCCCTGGTGCGCGGCGACGACCTTTGGCTGACCGGCAAGGTCGCCCCCCGAGTCTTGGCCGAGGGCGGCCGCGTCGAGGCCGACACGCCGCTGGGTCCCCGTCAGGCCTGGATCTCGACCAAGGCCGCCGAGCGCGGCCTGGTCCGCCTCGCCGGCCAAGGCCTGCCCGCCCGGGCGCACCACCGCGCCGGCGACCTTTTTCTGCGCCTGGAAGCGGCGGAGAAGGACAAGGACAGTCTGGCCCGCTCGCTGCTGCGCCGTTTCGCGGCCGCCTGGGCGGCTTAACCCCAAATCCTCCCCCGCTGGGGGGAGGATCTAAATCGATCGCACGCGATCTTTTTTGGCGCAGCCCTTGAACATAAATCGCACGCGATTAAATCGCTCACATCATTCGATGAGCGAGGAGTTTCGTCATGACCACCCTCTACACCACCCGCGCCACCGTCGTCGGCGGCCGTGAAGGCCACGCCCGCAGCGAGGACGGCCTGCTGGACGTCCAGCTGTCGATGCCCAAGTCGCTGGGCGGCAAGGAGACGGGCACCAATCCCGAGCAGCTGTTCGCCGCCGGCTACGCCGCCTGCTTCCAGAGCGCCATGGCTCACGTGGCCCGCACGCAGAAGATCCCGCTGACCGGTTCGACCGTGACCGGCCAAGTCGGCCTCGCCAGCGCCGGCGCGGGTTTCGCGCTGGACGTCGCGCTGGAGGTCGAGACCCAAGGCCTGAGCCAGGCGGACGCGGAGGCCCTGGTCGCCACCGCCCACCAGGTCTGCCCCTACTCCAACGCCACGCGCGGCAATGTCGACGTGGCCATCAGCGTCAAGGCGGCGTAAGCCAGTCGACATGACAGAGAAATCCGCGTCATCCGAGAGCCCTGTCGAGATCCTGCGCCTCGACAACCAGCTGTGCTTCGCCCTCTACGGCGCGGCCAACCGGATGACGCGGCTCTATCGCCCGATCCTGGACGCCCTGGGCCTGACCTATCCGCAGTATCTGGCCATGCTGGTGCTGTGGGAGCAGAGCCCGCGCACGGTCGGCGCGCTAGGTGACGCCCTGGACCTTGATTCCAGCACCCTGACCCCGCTGCTCAAGCGGCTAGAGGCGAGCGGCCTGGTCGAGCGCCGCCGCGATCCGGACGACGAGCGGCGGGTGATCGTGGCGCTGACGGAAAAGGGCCAGGCTCTGCGCGAACAGGCCGCGAGCGTGCCGGAGAAACTGTTCTGCGCGCTGAACATGCCGCTGGCCGAACTCACGACCTTGCGCGAGCGGCTGAAGACGGTCGCCCGCTGAGGATTACTCCCGCGGCGCCTCGGCCGGCTGGGCCTGGCGGCGAGCCAGGAAAGCGGCGTGGTCGGCGTCGCTGGTCTGGCGCAGGGCGCGCAGATCCTCGCTGATGCGGAAGATGGCGACGTAGAACTCGCAGAACGCCCGCCACAGCAGGACCAGCGCGCCGGCGACCAGCAGGCCGGCGACCAGCACCGGGAAGGCCAGCAACAGCGAGCCGACGCCCGGCTCCTTCAGCGCCAGGCCCACGGCGGCGCCCACGACCGAAAAGCCGAACAGGGCCACGACGCCCAGGCCAGCCCAGTAGATGAAGTGAATCACCGGCCCGGTGACCAGGCGATCGAACGTCAGAAGATCCCAAAGCAGCGAGTTGGACCCACGCTTGGTCTTGTTGGCCGGAGGCATACGGGAACCCCAAGTCGGCGGAAAACCGCCCCTTTGCAGGCCATCGCTAGCAGCGAGAAGCCCGCTCGGCAATGCCGAGCGGGCGAAGGTTATCATCGTCTTGGAGAACGACGGCTTACTGCGGCTTGGCGCCGGCGACGGTCGCGTCGATCTGGGCCTTGGTGGCCGTGGTCGAGACGCTGCCGTCCGCGCCCGCGCTCAGGCTGTTGCCCGGCAGGGCGAACTTCACGCCGCCGTTGGTGACGATCACATTGGTCGAGCCGTCGGCGCCGGTGCTGGTGCCGCTGATCTGACCGACCGGCACGCCTTGCGCGTCCTTCACGGCCGAGCCGACCTTGAAGCTGGCGACATTGGCCGAGCTGGGAGTCGCGGCGCTGTCGGCGGGGTTGGCCGACGGCGAGGTCATCGAGGAGCCCGGGGCGGCGGACGTGGCGCCGGGGCTGGTCATGGTCTGGCCCGGAGCGGTCATCGATTGGCCCGGAGTAGTCGTCGATTGGCCCGGAGGGGTCATGGCTTGGCCAGGGGGCGTTTGGCCTGGCGCGGTCGGCGCGGTGGCGGAGCCCGTCGCGGGCGTGCCCGTCGGGGTCGAACCGGTCGAGGTGGTGCTCTGGGCGAAAGCGGCGCCGGCGAACGTCAGGGACGCGGCGGCGGCGAGCAAGGCAAGCTTGTTGGTCATCTAAACTCTCCGTCGAGGCCCCTCCCGGCGGAAACAACGTGACCTTGGCGTGGCGGTTCCGTCGGCGAGTCGACGCGAGCTGTGCCCAGGCGCGTTTTTCGTAACCGCCAGCGCCGAAATGTTGCCCCGCGGCGACCTAACCATCCGCGTCGCTTTTCCGTATCACCGCCGGGACGAGTAGCGCCGCCCCCATATTGGCGTACCCTACAGGCGCAAAAGCCGGATCCGTCACGGATCCGCGACGTCACGAGGATCCGATGAACACGCTGGACCAGGTCCTGGCCAAGGTCGCCTCGCAGAAGACCGCCCTGCCCGAGCTCTATGGCGACATCGACTTTGACATCACGCCCGAGCGGTTCACGACCGATCCCCGGCAGAGCGTGGCGCCGAGGCTGGCGCGGGCCAAGCTGGACGCCGACAAGATCGCGCTGATCAAGGCCTACACCATGCTGGGCGACGTCGTGGCGGACGCCTATGCCGCCCTGATGCCGCGCTACGGCTTCCGGCCGCTGGTCGAGATGCTGACCAAGGCCTGCGACGAAGGGATCGCGGCTGTATCCGACGCACCGCCGGAACTAGCGGCCTTCATCGCCGACATGGAGCGGGTTCCCGACTGGCTGGACATGGACCAGGTCCGCGAGGGCCAGCGCCTGGACCGCAACGCCGCCGCCAATCTGGGCCCGTTCGCCATTCGAGGCGCCTTCATCGCCACCTTCATGAACAAATACGCCGCTCTGCCGATGGCGCTGACCGGGACTCTGTCAAATGACACGGCGGCGCGGCGGGTGAACGAGACGGCGACCTTCTTCACCGCCACCCTGCTGCCCGGCTCGCTGGAGCGGCATGGAGCGGGTTTCCGAGCCGCGGCCATGGTGCGGCTGATGCATTCGATGGTGCGGTTCAACGCCCTGAAGCGCTCCAACCGCTGGGACGTCGGCGTCTACGGGATCCCGATCCCACAGGTCGACCAGATGCCGGCCGGCCTGATCCCGATCTTCCTGATGAGCTACAAGATCGTCGGCGAGGGGCGGAAGACCTTCACGGCCGAGGAGCGCGCCCGGGTCGAGCTGGCCCGCTATCGCTGCTTCCTGCTGGGCCTGCCCGAGGACTTGCTGGCCGACACCCCGCAGGGCGTGGTCGACACCATGAACGCTCGTAGCGCCACCCTGCGCGCCGGCTTCGACGACGCCACCTGCGGCGAGCTGGTCCGCGCGACGCTGAACGCCTACCTGCCGCCCGACGAGCGGCCCGAGAACCGCCTGTTCGACCAGGTCGAACGCGGCTTTTCCAAGGTGTTCTTCCTACGCAACTTCATGAACGGCGACGTGGCCGCCGCCAAGCGGATGGGCGTCGAGATCGGGCCGCGCGACTTCATGATGTTTGGACTGGTCGCCACGCTCGTGACCGGCCAGCTGACCGCCTATCGCCTGGCCCGGCGGGTTCCAGGGCTGTCGGAGGTGGCCGACGCGCGGCTGGTGGGGCGCCTGAAGCGGCAGCTGAAGCGCTACGGCCACGCCGAGTTCACCTCGGACGCCGAAAAGTACCGGCCGACCACCGGGGCCAAAACCGCTACCGCCTAACCCCTACTCCGATCTCCCGGCGAATGCCGGGGCCCAGATCGAACCCACAAGCGCCTATCGCTTGGCGAGGCCCTAGGGCGCGAACACCCAAGCCGCTCAGGCTGAATCTGGGCCCCGCATTCGCCGGGGAGGTCGGATTAAGAAAGAGCGCGACGGTCTCCCGTCGCGCCAATGATGCCCTACAGCGTCGCCATGTCGATCACGAAGCGGTAGCGCACGTCGCTCTTGTGCATGCGCTTGTAGGCCTCGTTGATCTGGTCGATCGAGATGGTCTCGATCTCGGCGACGATGTTGTTCTCGCCGCAGAAGTCGAGCATCTCCTGGGTTTCCTTGATCGAGCCGATCATCGAGCCCGCCAGGGTGCGGCGGCCGGGGATCAGGGCGAAGGCGTTCAGCGGCACCGGCTCTTCCGGCGCGCCGACGATCACCATGGTCCCGTCGATCTTCAGCAGGGCCAGGTACGCGCCCCAATCCAGCGGCGACGAGACGGTGCAGATCAGCAGGTCGAACGTGTCGGCCAGCGTCTCGAACGTCTTCGGATCGTTGGTGGCGTAATAGTGGTCCGCGCCCAGGCGCAGGCCGTCTTCCTGCTTTGACAGGGTCTGGCTCAGCACCGTGACCTCCGCCCCCATGGCGTGGGCCAGCTTGACGCCCATATGGCCCAGGCCGCCCATGCCCAGGATCGCGACCTTCTTGCCAGGACCGGCGTTCCAGTGGCGCAGCGGGGAATAGAGCGTGATGCCCGCGCACAGCAGCGGCGCGGCGGCGTCCAGCGGCAGGTTCTCGGGGATCGACAGGACGTAGTCTTCCTTGACCACGATGTGGTCGGAATAGCCGCCGTAGGTCGGGGTGTCCGAACCGGGTTCGAAGGCGCTGTAGGTCAGCACCAGGCCCGGCTGGTACTGCTCGCGATCCAGGTCGCGGGCGGCCTTGCAGGTGACGCAGCTGTCGACGAAGCAGCCGACGCCGACGGGGTCGCCTTCCTTGAACCTGGTGACATTGGCGCCGACGGCGGTGACCACGCCGGCGATCTCGTGGCCCGGGACGATCGGATAGACGCTCTGGCCCCAGCCGTTGTCGACCATGTGGATGTCGGAGTGGCAGACGCCGCAGTACTTGATCGAGATGACGACGTCGTCGGGATTGGGGGCGCGGCGTTCGAAGGTGAACGGCGCCAGGGGCGCGCCAGCGGCGGGCGCCGCATAGCCTTTAGCGGTGGCCATTCGGGATAGATCCTTGGATTTGGAGATCGCGATCGGGGGAGGATCGCGTGCGGCGATACTTGCCATATGGGACCGCGCGGGCGGTAGACCAGTCCGCCGGACCGATTGCACGATCCTCCAGGGATGGGGGAGCGGGCGCTGAGAGTTGAAAGCTGACAGGCTGAAAGTCGGTTCAGGGTGGTCAGCGGACCAAATCCTCCCCCCAGCGGGGGAGGTGTCGGCGAAGCCGACGGAGGGGG
>NZ_LSJA01000005.1 GCF_001556515.1 Caulobacter sp. CCH9-E1
TCCTGCCGAGCCGGCTTCTTCCCCCTCCGTCGGCTTCGCCGACACCTCCCCCGCTAGGGGGAGGATTGGGGCCGCTCCCCCCCCATCACGGACCTTCAGATCTTCCGCTGTGCGCGCGTGAGCTCCGGCGCTCGCCGGCCGGCTAGGCCGGATCGGCCTTGGGCGCTCTCGGCTTGCGCTTGGGCTTCGGCGCCTCGGCCTCCGAAATCTCCACGCCCAGCCGCGCCAGGATCTCGCGGGCGGCGCGGTCGGTCTCGTTGACCGGCTCGTAGGTCCAGCCGTGGAAGGCGCCGCCATAGGGCCGCGCCGCGCCCATGCGCTCAAGCTCCTCGTGGAACAGACGGAACTTCAGGCTGGAGCCGTCCATCTTCAGCACGAAGACCGGCTTGCCCGTCGAGGCCGCCTCGGTGGCCATGTTGGTCGAGTCCTCGGTGACGAGGATGTAGTCGGCGGCCGCCAGGAAGGCGAAGTAGGGATTGGGCCCCTCCCCGTTCCAGATCACGCCCGGCAGATGGCGCAGGCGGGCGGTGATCAGGGCGCGGGCCGGCTCGGGCGTGCGGCGCGAGAAGGTCATCATCAGCGAGCCGCCCTCCTGCTCCAGCGGAATCTGGATGGAGTGGGCGATCTGCGCCGCGCGCTCGCTGGAAAGGTCGAAGGCCTTGGACTTGCCGCCGACCAGCACCGCCACGCGCGGACGCGGCAGCGGGTCGATCAGGCGCTTGAAGGCCTTGGCCTCGCTGGCCAGGCGCTCGGGCGTCACGCGGTGCGGCGAGCCGGTGATCGGCAGGACGTTGTCGCCGGTCAGGCGGTCATGCTTGGGCGGGATCACCAGGTCGAACATGCTGGCCGGGACCCGCGGGTCCTGCACCTGGACGACATAGGTCCTGCCGCCCGACCAGCGCTTGGCGCGGATCGACAGGGGCAAGGTGGCGCGGCCGGCGGCCAGCCAGACGTCTGGCCAGGCCTCGGCGTCCTTTGGCCCCGGGATGTCGCTCTCGGGAGTCAGCCAGCGGCGCGGGAACAGGTTCAGCCACCAGGGCAGCCGGCCGGTGCGGCCCTTCCAGGCGACGCGCTTGACCGTCACCTCGCACGGAGTCAGGCGCGACAAGGCGTCGGCCAGGCCCACGACCTGGGCCTCGATGCCGGCGCGGCCGTCGGACACGGCCCAGACCCTCAGCGGACGTTTCGGCGTTTCGGTCACGTCGTCACCCGGTAAACGAAACAAGGCCGTCCCCTGGCGAAGACGCCCGGAACGGCCTTGTCTAGTTCGGTCAGACTTGTGGCGTCGCTAAGGCGAGCCCGCCTTACAGCCACTCGACCTTGGTGATCTCGTAGGCCTTCACGCCGCCGGGCGTATTGACCTCGACCACCTCGCCGACTTCCTTGCCGATCATCGCACGCGACAGCGGCGAGGACAGCGAGATGCGGCCCGACTTCACGTCGGCCTCGTGGTCGCCGACGATCTGGTAGCGCGCCTCTTCCTCGGTGTCCTCGTCGATCACCGAGACGGTGGCGCCGAACTTGACCTGCTTGCCCGACAGCTTCGAGACGTCGATGACCTGGGCGCGCGCGATCTTGTCCTCGATCTCGGCGATCTGGCCTTCGATCCAGCCCTGACGCTCCTTGGCGGCATGATACTCGGCGTTTTCCGACAGATCGCCGTGCGAGCGCGCCTCGGCGATCGCGGCGATCACCGCCGGTCGTTCGATGGTCTTCAAACGCTTCAGTTCTTCGTCGAGGGTCTGATAACCCCCGACGGTCATCGGCACTTTTTCCATTGCGGATTTTAGCTCGGACGCCTTGGGAGGAAAGACTTCCGGTCACGGGCGCTCGTGACCGGGGGCTGGGAGGATAGGCGCCCGGTTCTGGATAAGCAAGAGGGGCCAAGCTCGTGCTCAAGCTTATGCCCTTGCCTGAAAATCCGAACCTCCCCCACCCACGTCGGGGCCCGGATTCCTCCGGGGCGCCTAAGATTGATGCGTCCTAACGCGGCGCGGCGCCGATCCGTTCCATCGGAAGGAGAGCATTCGCGGCGCCTAGGCCCGCAGCCGCTCCATCGGCGAGGGACCGTGCGGCAGGTCGAACTGGTCGACCAGATCGGCCAGCAGGGCCGCGTCGGCGTTCAGGGTCTGGGTCGCCTCGGAGGTTTCCTCGACCATGCCCGCGTTCTCCTGCAGCACCTGGTCCATCTGGGCGACGGCGCTGTTGACCTGGGCCAGCCCCTGGGCCTGGGCCTGGGCGGAACCGGCGATTTCCGAGACCAGCGCGTCGATCTCCGAGATCTGGGACACCATGCGCTGCAGCGCCTCGCCCGTGCGGGCCACCAGGCCCACCCCGGTCTCGACCTGGCCGGTCGAGGTCGAAATCAGCTGCTTGATCTCCTTGGCCGCCTCGGCGGAGCGCTGGGCCAGAGCCCGCACTTCCTGAGCCACGACCGCGAAACCCTTGCCGCTCTCGCCGGCGCGGGCGGCCTCGACCCCGGCGTTCA
>NZ_LSJA01000049.1 GCF_001556515.1 Caulobacter sp. CCH9-E1
CCGGTTAACAGCCGGCTGCTCTACCACTGAGCTACCGCGGAACAGGTCGCTCTCAAGAGAGGCGGCTAGATAACCGCCGCGCGGAGTCGATGCAAGCGCCGACGGTCGTCAGATTTGAGACAAATGCACGCGGACGCGAACAGGCGATCGCGGATGCGGGATGTGCGGGAAGCTCTCGGAAAAGCGAAAGAAGAGTGGCTCCGCGGGTAGGATTCGAACCTACGACCAGCCGGTTAACAGCCGGCTGC
>NZ_LSJA01000050.1 GCF_001556515.1 Caulobacter sp. CCH9-E1
GGCCCACCGTCTTCGGCGACGCCAAGATGACCACGGCGCTGCTCGACCGCCTGACCCATCACTGCGACATCGTCGAGACCGGCAACGACAGCTGGCGGCTCAGGAACCGCGCCTGACCGGCACGCCCCGCTTGATCCACAACTTGTTCAACCTCCCCCCAGACCCCCCTCCGGGCAGCTGATCGATCAGTGGCTCACCCCGCGGCGATGCTCTGCGCTGGCTGAGAGCTACGCGCATCGCCGCTCGAACTCGAAGAGGGGGTCCCTATTGGGCGCCGATAGGGGGTCCCGATTGCGTGCCGTTTGACAC
>NZ_LSJA01000051.1 GCF_001556515.1 Caulobacter sp. CCH9-E1
AGATGTGTATAAGAGACAGCCGCCGGTGAGATCGACGCCTATGTCGACTATTCCGGCACGCTTTGGGCCAATGTGCTGAACCGCCAGGACAACCCCGGCCGCCAGGCGGTGCTGGACGGCCTGCGGACCGAGTTGAAGGCCCGCGACGGCGTCCTCCTGCTGGCTCCGCTGGGCTTCGAGAACGCCTACGCCCTGGCCATGCGCCGCGACCGCGCCGAGCAGTTGGGCATCCGGTCCCTGGCCGATCTCGCGGTCCATGCGTCGGATCTGACCATGGGCGGCGACCTGGAGTTCTTCTCGCGACCGGAGTGGGCGGCGGTGGAGAAAGCCTACGGCCTTCGGTTCAGGGCCAAGCGTCAGTTCCAGCCGACCTTCATGTACCGGGCCTTGGCGAGCCGCGAGGCGGACGTGATCTCGGCCTTCTCGTCGGACGGGCGGATCGCCGCTGACGACCTGGTGCTGCTGACCGACCCGAAGGGCGCGCTGCCGCCCTACGACGCCGTGATCCTGGTCGCCCCGAAGCGGGCGGGGGATCGGCGCCTTCTCGACGTCCTGCGGCCGTTGAGCGGCGCGATCAGCCTCCGGACGATGCAGGCGGCCAACTACGCCGTCGACCGCGACACGGACAAGAAGAGCCCGGCCGAGGCGGCTGCGATGCTGACGCGCTAAGCGACGCCCGGCAGACCACCCGCCGCCGCGATCACCGCGCCGGACCGCACCAGCGCGTTGGCCGCCTCGAGATCGGGGTGGAAATGGCGGTCGTCGGTGAGGTGCGGAACCTTGTCGCGCGTCAGGGCGCGGACAGCCTCCAGCACCTCGCTGGATCGCAACGGCGCGTGGAAGTCGCAGCCTTGGGCGGCCGCCAGCAGCTCGATCCCCAGCACCGCATCGGCGTTCTCGACCATGCCCAGCAATCGCCGGGCGCCGTGGGCGGCCATCGAGACGTGGTCCTCCTGGTTGGCCGAGGTCGGGATCGAGTCGACGCTGGCCGGATAGGCCTTCTGCTTGTTCTCCGAGACCAGGGCGGCGGCGGTCACCTGCGGGATCATGAAGCCTGAGTTCAGGCCCGGCTTCGGAGTCAGGAAGGCGGGCAGGCCGGACAGCGCCGGATCGACCAGCATGGCGATCCGGCGTTCGGCGATCGAGCCGATCTCGCAGACGGCCAGGGCGATCATGTCGGCGGCGAAGGCCACCGGCTCGGCGTGGAAGTTGCCGCCGGAGAGGGCCTCGTCGGCTTCCGGGAAGATCAGCGGATTGTCCGAGACGCCATTGGCCTCGGTGGCGAGGGTGGCGGCGGCCTGGCGCAGCACGTCCAGAGCCGCGCCCATCACCTGGGGCTGGCAGCGCAGGCAGTAGGGGTCCTGGACCCGCTCGTCCTCCTTCAGGTGCGAGGCGCGAATGGCCGAGCCGGCCATCAAGGCGCGCAGGGCGGCGGCGGTCTCGATCTGGCCCGCGTGGCGGCGCAGCTGGTGGATGCGCGGGTCGAACGGCGTGTCCGAGCCCTTGGCGGCCTCGGTCGACAGGGCGCCGGTGACCAGGGCGGTCTGGAACAGGCGCTCGGCCTCGAACAGACCGGCCAGGGCGTTGGCGGTCGAGAACTGGGTGCCGTTCAGCAGGGCCAGGCCTTCCTTGGGGCCGAGCGTCAGCGGCGACAGGCCCGCCGCGCGCAGCGCCTCGGCGGCCGGGACGCGAGCCTCGCCGACAAAGATCTCGCCGACCCCGATCATGGTCGCGGCCATGTGCGACAGCGGCGCCAGATCGCCAGACGCCCCGACCGAGCCCTGGCACGGGACGACCGGCGTCAGGCCCTGGATCAGCATCGCTTCCAGCAGGCGCACGGTCTCGACCCGCACGCCCGAGGCGCCCTGGGCCAGGCTGGCCAGCTTCAGGGCCATCATCAGGCGGATCACCGGAACGGGCGAAGGCGCGCCGACGCCAGCGGCGTGGGACAGGACGATGTTGCGCTGAAGAGTGGCTAGGTCCTCGTCGCCGATGCGGACGCTGGCCAGCTTCCCGAAGCCCGTATTGATCCCGTAGATCGGCTCGCCCTTGGCCAGGATGCGCTCGACCGCTGCGGCGCTGGCGGCGATCACCGGCCCGGCGCTTTCCGCCAGGCGGGCGCCCGCGCCGCGATAGATCGCTTTCCAGTCGGCGAGGGGAACATCGCCGGGGATCAGAACAAGCTCGGTCACGCGGGGCTCCAGGGGCGTCTCGGGTCGGTTCTTTGCTCCGTCCCCGAATATGTATAGGCATATTTGCGAACGATGAGGCTTGTCCAGTGACTGACGCGGGAATTCAAGCGGTTTCGGGAGTGACCGACGCGCCGATGCACCAGCGCATCCGCGCCGAGATCGAGGGCCGCATCCGCTCCGGCGCTTGGCCGCCGGGCCATCGCGTGCCCTTCGAGACCGAGCTGATGAGCCAGTACGGCTGCGCCCGCATGACCGTCAGCAAGGCCATGACCGCTCTGGCCGAGGCGGGCCTGATCGTGCGTCGTAAGCGGGCCGGCTCGTTCGTGGCCCGCCCCAAGGTGCATGCGCCCGTCCTGAACATCCCCGATATCCAGGCCGAGGTCGAAGCGCGGGGCGAGATCTACGCCTTCCGGCTTCTGGCGCGGGCGGTGCGCGGCGCAGATGGCGCGTCGCCCGACGAGGTGGCGCTGGCCGCCGGCGACAAGCTGCTGGCGCTGGAAGGCGTCCACGACGCCGGCGGGCGGCCTTTCGCCCTGGAGCGCCGGCTGGTGTCGCTGAAGGCCGCGCCGGAGATCGAGGCGGCCGACTTCGCCGCGATCACGCCCGGCGCCTGGCTGCTGGAGCACGTCGCCTGGAGCGAGGCCGAAAGCCGGATCAGCGCGGTGAACGCCGACGCCGAGGACGCCCGCCTGCTGGCCCTCGACGAGGGCGCGGCCTGCCTGGTCGTCGACCGCCGCACCTGGCGGGAAGGGCGGGGCGTGACCCGCGTGCGCCAGATTTTTCCCGGCGAGGCCTACGACCTGGTGGCGCGGTTCGGACCGGGCGCCTAAGTCCTCTGGGCGCGCGCGACCGGCGCCGCTTGGAGAAGACGCCATGGATCCGTACGCGATCGCCGTTCCGACCTATCTTCAGATGATCAAGGGCCTATCGGCTCAGCTGGCCAAGGCCGAGGCCTTCGCGGCCGAAAGCGGTCTTTCGGCCGAGGCCTTGATCGGCGCGCGCCTGGCGCCGGACATGTTTCCCCTGTCGACGCAGGTGCGGTTCGTCTGCACCCAGGCCAGCGATCTTCTGCGCCATCTGACGGGCGCGGACTCCTTCGCGCCGGCCGAGGATGCGACTAGTTTCGAGGGGCTGCGAGCCCAACTCGCCGACGCCGTGGCGCGCCTGGAGGCGACGCCGGCCTCGGCCTTCGACGGCGCCGCCGAAAAGATGATCGAGCTGAAGCTGCCCAACGGGATCGTCTTCGACATGACCGGCGAGCAGTTCGTGCGCGACTGGGCCCTGGCGCAGTTCTATTTCCACGCGACCACCGCCTATGCGATCCTGCGCCATAAGGGCGTTCCGCTGGGCAAGCCCGACTGGGTCAGCCACATGTTCCCCTATATCCGACCAGGCACCCTGCCGGGCGGCTAGTCGATCGGCGCGCTACTCCGGCATCGCCGCGTAGCGCGTCACGCCCTCGGGCGGGACCACCCAGTCCGGACGATCGCGATCGAACAGCAGCATGGTCGGCTTGAACAGGCGGGAGTCGTCCAGGCTGCCGGCATAGATTGTGTGGCTGTCGTGGAGGCCGTGCTCTCCGCCAAAGACCAGGCCGCCACAGGTCGGGCACGAATTACGCGTAGCCTCTCCGCCCCGGAAGGCGCGACTGCGGTACTGTCGCGCGGGGCCCGTGATCGTCAGCGCCGAGGCGGGAAAGCCCATGAACGGAATGAAGCCCGAGCCCGAAGCCTTGCGGCAGTCGGCGCAGCAGCACAGGCCCATATAGTCGGGCGCGCGATCGGCCTCCCAGCGCAGCGCGCCGCACAGACATCCGCCCTTGAAGGTGTTGGTCGTCATGCCGCCAGTACAACCTCGCGGACGGGGCGGGTCAAACCCTTGAGAGAAAAGACTTTACGGATCCACGCTGGGTGCGATGGGGGCAACTTGTCGCAGCAAATATCCATAAATAATGACTGGCGAATTTACTCCATCGCGGCCAGCTGTGGCAATTCGCCTCGCATGTAAACGTTCGTTTTCATTGGGAGCTTCTGGCGACGCGCGGCAATATATTCAGGTGGCCGTTGCGACAAGGAGTGTCGAAATGGAAATGCCTGACCAACCTTCTCTGTTGCAGATCCAGACGGGTCTGTTCGCGGCCCTCGTCGGCGTGCTGTCCGCCAAGGGCGCGGCGTCGCGACAGGAATTCGCCGAGGCGATGGATGTTCTGGCGCGCCACGAGCAGGACAGCCGGATCGCCGACTACTTCCACATGCTGGGCGAGGAACTGCGGGGCTCAAGTCCGGCGGCGACGCGGCCGCTGCTGAAGCTGGTGGCAGGCGGGCTGGACAACGAGCGTCCGCCGATCTCGGCCTGAGCCTGAGCGTTTGTCCTGGTGGCGGGGGGCGGGATCGAACCGCCGACCTGTGGGTTATGAATCCACC
>NZ_LSJA01000052.1 GCF_001556515.1 Caulobacter sp. CCH9-E1
CGCCGACAGCTCCTGGCTGCCCGACGAGACGTTGTCCGAGGCGGCGATGGCGTCGCCCACGATGCCGCGCAGGCGCTCGATCATCACGTTCACGTGGCCCAGCAGATCGCCGATCTCGTCGCGCGAGGTGACCTCGGCGGTCTTGGTCAGGTCGCCTTCGGCCACGGTGCGGACCGCTTCCGAAGCGCGGGCGAGACCCTTGCTGACCACGGTCGAGATGTAGACGGCGGCGGCGACGGCGATCAGCAGCGAGATCACCGAAACGCTGATCAGCAGGTTGCGCGCGCTCTTTGACGCCTTCTCGGCTTCATCGGTAGCCTGGTTCAACTGGTCGTTGGACAGCGTCACCAGCTCGTCGACCTTGGCGACGGCTTCGGTGATGGCCTTGCGGCTCTCGCCCATGGTCAGGGCCGTGGCTTCCGCGTCCTTGTGCTCGAGGGCGAGGGCGAAGACCCGCGCGTGGACCTCGGCCATCGTGTTGTAGGCGGCCTCCAGCGCCAGCCAGCGCGGCTTGCCCTCGGCCGAGGCGAGGCTCTTGGCCTTTTCGAGAAGGCCTTCGACGGTCGCCTTCTCCTTCTGGATCGAGGCCTCGAACTTGCGGACGTCGACGACATCCTCCGACAGGACCATGTTCTTTTCGGCCCGGACGATGTTCAGCAGGCGAATGTTGATTTCCTGGGCCAGCTCCATGCGCTTGACCGGCGCGGCCAGCACGCCTTCCAGGCTGTCCTGGGCTCTGTTCAGTTCGCGCATGGCGAACAGGTTTCCGCCCACGAGGAGGAGGATGAGAAGCCCGAAGGCGGCGGCGAGTTGCAGCTTGATTGTGAGACGCATGGGAACACTCCAGCCGCTCAGCGGGCTTGGCTCGTATGGAGAGGGGTGACCGAGGCCGTTTGGCCCCTAGCGGCGAAAATCTGGTCAAGGTCGGGGATCACGATCAGGTCCCCGTCGCGCCGGGCCAGCCGGCGGATGAAGTCGGTCCGCCAGCGCAGGCCGATACGCGGAACCTCTTCGGTGGTCTCTTCGGTGATCGTGGTGACCTCGTGCACCTTGTCGGCGCGCAGGCCGATCAGGGCGGGTTCGCCGTCCAGCGGGTGCTCGATCACGACGATCCGAGTGTCGATGGTGGGATCGTTGCGCTCCATGTCGAACGCGATGCGCAGATCGACCAGCGGAATAATCCGTCCACGGAAATTTATCACAGCCCCGACGAACGACGGCGCGCCCGGCACTTCGGTCTCGGGCAGCAGGTCCAGGACTTCACGGACAAGTCCGGCCTCCAGGGCGAAGGTCTCGCCTTGCAGATCAAAGGTCAGGGCCTCGATGGCGTGTTGGCTCATGTCGCGCTCCCCCCTAGCCCGCCACGCGCATCTGGGCGTCGTGGCGCTGGCCCAAATTGACCAAGACCGGAATGTCGAGGATCAGGGCCACCCCGCCGTCGCCCAGGATCGTCGCGCCCGAGAAGGCCCCGATGTCGGCGTGGAAGCTGGACAGCGGCTTGATGACCGTCTGGTGGTCGCCCAGGATCTGGTCGACGACGAGGCCGATGCGGTCCTGGCCCGTCGAGACGACGACGATCTTCTGGTGCGGATCGGGCGCGCTGCCCGTCTTGAATTGCTCACGCAGGCGGATGAACGGCACCAGCTCGTCGCGCAGGGTGATCAGGGTGCGGCCGGTCGAGCGCAGGTCCTGAGCCGGCGACAGCTCGACGCATTCCTCGACATTGGCCAGCGGGATCACGAAGCGGCTGGCGCCGACGCGGACCAGCAGCCCGTCGATGATCGCCAGGGTCAGCGGGATGCGCAGCGAGACCACCGAGCCCTCGCCCGGGTTGCTGGTGATGTCCAGCGAGCCGCGCAGGCCTTCGATGGTCTTCTTGACCACGTCCATGCCGACCCCGCGGCCGGACAGGTTGGTGATCGTCGCCGCCGTCGAGAAGCCGGGCGCGAAGATCAGGTTCAGCAGCTCGTTGTCGGTCAGGGCCTGACCTGGGGCGATCAGGCCGTTTTCCTCGGCCTTGGCCCGCACCCGGTCGCGGTCGACCCCGCGGCCGTCGTCGGTAATGGTGATCAGGACCTCGGCTCCGGACTGTCGAGCCGAGAGGCGGATCAGGCCCGCCTCGGGCTTGCCGGCGGCCAAGCGCTGCTCGGGCGTCTCCAGGCCATGGTCGGCGGCGTTGCGGACCAGGTGGACCAGCGGGTCGGCCAGGCGCTCGATCACCGTCTTGTCGAGTTCGGTGGTCTCGCCCTCGATCTGCAGCTCGATCTTCTTGCCGGTGTCGTTCTGCAGGTCGTGGATCAGGCGACGGAAACGGCCGAACAGCTGGATCACCGGCACCATGCGCACGACCATCATCGTGTCGCGCATCTCGGCGGCCAGGCGCTCGATCTCCTCGGCGACGGCGCGCAGGGCGGTGTCGAGGCTGGAGGACGCCAGCTGCTTCAGGCGGGACTGGGCGATGACCAGCTCGCCCACACGGTCCATCATCTCGTCCAGCCGCTCGGCGGGGACGCGGACGGTCTCGCCGCCCGTCTTCGCGGCGCGCGTGTCCTGGGCGGCGGCGGTCTCGGCGGGCTTCTCGGCCTGGACCGTAACAGCCGGCTCGTTCTCGCTCGTAACCGTCTCCGCGTCGGCCGGCGCGGTCAGTTCCTCGACCTCGAGGGTCATCTCGTCGATGACGAAGATGAAGACGTCGTCGATAGCGTCACGGCCATGCGGGGTGGTCAGCAACACTTCCCAGGCCAGATGGCACTCGGTGGGGACCAAGTCCTCCAGAAGCGGCACGTCGTCCGTGATCGCCCGGACCCGGCACTCGCCCAGTTCGCGCAGTTCGTCGAGCAGCGGCAGGGGACGGGCGCCGTTGACCAGGGCGTCGGCGGGCAGGCTGAAGCGGATCTTCCAGACGCGCGCGGCCGGCGCGGCCGAGGCGTCGGGCGCCTCTCCGCCCTCGACGGCGGCGTGCAGGTCGGCCAGCAGCGCCTCGCCGGCGCTGGGCTCCACGGCGCGTCCCTCGGCCAGGGCGCGCATGTGGTCCTGGGCGGCCAGGACGCAGGCGACCAAACGCGGCGTGGCCGGAACCTCGCCCTTGCGCACGCGGTCGAAGGCCGTCTCGCAGTGATGGGTGAAGGCGGCCAGGGCGTCGAAGCCGAACATGGCCCCCGAGCCCTTCAGAGTGTGTAGTCCGCGGAAGACCGCGTCGATCAGATCCCGATCCCCGGGACGATGCGCCAAGTCGAGCAGGCCCTGCTCGACCTGCTCAAGAAGCTCCTGGGCCTCCTGCCGGAACGTCTCGATGGGATCGAGGCCGCTCATTTGGCGAGGACCTTCTTGACGACCCGGACCAGCTGGTCGGGTTCGAACGGCTTGGTCAGCCAGCCGGTGGCGCCGGCCGCCTTGGCCTGGGCCTTCACGTCGGCGTCGGACTCGGTGGTGAGGAAGACGATCGGCACCCCGGCGCCCGCCGGTCGCCCGCGCAGTTCGCGGATCATGGTCAGGCCGTCCATCACCGGCATGTTGAGATCGGTGATGATCAAGTCGAAGCCGCCGGCGGAGGCCTTCTCAAGGCCCTCGGCGCCGTTGCCGGCTTCGCTCACGGCGTAGCCTTCGCTGCTGAGGGCGATCTTGATCGCCGCGCGGATGCTGATCGAGTCGTCGACGGTGAGAATAGCGCTCATGATTGTGTCTTTCCCCCAGACCAAAAGTTCAAGCGGTCGGAGTCGTCCGGCTCCAGGAAACCGCCGCGTTGCAGGACCTGGAGCAGGGCGCCCTCGGCGGGCTTCTCCAGACGGATCTCCTGGCCCCTGGCCGCCGCCGTGAGGCGCGCCGCTTCCAGAAGTTGAGCCAGGGTCAAGTCCGCGTCCTCGACCCCGTCGAGGTTCACGACAACCGGGTCGCCTTGCTCCATCCCCGCGACCAGGATCGCGTAGGCGTCAGAGATACTAGAAACCGTCACACTTCCCGAGAAGCTGACCAAATATTCAGAAATTCTGGACACAACACCCCCGCGCCCAAGAAAATATACCCGCGTTATGTACGGGCCCTAATTCTGGATATGAACTTGAGGGCTCCGACCTTAAATTGAGGTAAATTTATCAACCTAGGCGGCGGTGACATTCCGCCACGCGCGACGCGATGTCACAGCCCCCTGCGGCGATGGCTCCAGTCACCGAACGCCAAGCTGGTTTCGCCCCTGGCCTAGAAATCATAAAATCTCTAATTAATACAGGTGTTTACGTCCTTATCAAGCATCACCCTGAACGGGCGGAGCGGTTGGGGCGTTACGCGCCCGCTCGATACTCAAAATCGGTAACACGACGTCTTCCGCGTGCGCGGTCGCATGGCCGGCGCGACCTTGAGCCGTCGGAAGGCCTAAAGGAGAATGGCGCGCCAGAGAGCCGGGCGCGACTTGCTCCGTCGCGCCTGCAATCACCCGAGAGATCGCGACGGGCCGCGAAAACCGTCCGCTCCCGGACTAAATCCAATTCGCCCTTACAGCGGCTTGACGACGCGCAGGCGCAACTGGCCGACGCCCTCGCCCGCTGAGCCGCGATACCCGACCTCCATGTCCACCATCCAACGCGATGGCGTCACCAGGCGTCCGCCGAGCGACAGGTGGTACTGCTCGCGACGCCAGTCGATCGTCGAAATCCGATAGCTCGAGGCGCCTTCGATGTCGGCGTAGTCCAGCCCCTGGGCGCCGACGCCGCGGAACTCGTGCAGCCATTCAATCCCGAGACGCGGGGTGACGACGCCAAAGCGCAGATCGCGCTTGAACTCGAGCTTGGCCCCCAATGTCCCCGTCATGGACTGAACGTCGCGCGCGTCGAAGCGGAGCGCGTAACGATCGGCGCCGGTTTCGGCGTAGGCGTTCAGGTCGCCCTTCAGCCATTCGAAACGGCCGTAGCTCGACCAATGGATTCCCGCGTCGTTTCGATCGACGCCGAACGACAAGGCCCCGAAGGTCATGTCGCCCTTGCGCCGACCCAGCGCGGTCATGCCGTTGGCCTCGACGGCGCGGCGGGTGCGGTAGTCGAGCTTGCCGTGGCCGATGACGGCGTCGATGAAGGCGGTCTGAAGCGGCTGGAAGCTGCCATAGGCGGCCGCCACCTGAGTTTCGCTCCGCACCCGGGCGGCGCCCGAGTCGATGCGGCTGACATCTTCGCCGTATCCGCCGCCGACGCCGACGGTCGCCCATTCCGCGAGCTTGACGTCCGCGCCGACCGACAGGCCCGAGCTGGACAGGGTGATCTTGGCCCGTCCCTTGCGGCGATCCATGGTCCCGACCTCGATCGCGCCGCCGGTCCACAGCGCGACCTTGCCGACCGCGCGCGGACCGCCCTGCCCGTCGCCGTCCTCGGAGTCGTCGGACGTGGGGGCGGCTTGGTCGCCTCGTCCTAGCGGGGCGCCCCCACGGGGCGAGGCGAGACGCCCCGTCGCCACATCGCGCTCTTCGTCCTGGCCCGCCGCCCGATCGCTCGCGCCCGGTCCGCGCCGCCAATCCGCAAGTCCGAACTGATCGTCGCGGGCCGCCAGCAGGCCGTCGTGATGCGGGTCGGAAAGGTCGCGAGGGTTCAGCCGGATCGCCATGGCGTCGCCGCCTCCGCCGCCATGCAGCTGCTGGGCGCGGTCCATGAAGTTGGCGGTCTGGGAGCGCGCGAAGCGGCGAGCGGCCTCGACCTGCGTGTCGGACAGCGCGCGCACCGCGGGATCGAGCGACGGATCGGGTCGCGCGATGACGGTGACGGTCACCGTCGCCGGCGCCGACTCGCCGAAGGCGTTCAGCAAGCGATAGCCGACGACAACCTCGCCTGAGAAACGCGTCCGCGGCGTCACGTCCAGCCTGTAGGTTGGCGCATCGGCCGTTCCGCCCTTGACGATCTTCGCGCTGGCCGCGTTGGCCGGCGTGATCGCCACGATTTCCGCGCCCGTGAACGGACCGCCCGTCGCGCCGGCTAGAAGGTCGACGGAGACGGTCTGGCCGTCGGCGGCCTTGGCGGTCTTGGACTGGGCAACCGGCAGGCTCACCCCGACCAGAATCGTCACGGTCGCCGGTTCGGAACGGCCTCCAGGGCCGATGGCCACGAACTGGAAGCTGTCCTTGCCGATGAAGCCGGGCTTGGGAGAATAGACGGCGGTCCACCCGCCGCTGCTCTCGGTCGGCGCTGCGCGGCCGGCCCGCGGAGAGGCGATCGAGCCCCCCCCGGGACCGATCAGCGTCACCGTGCCGTTGCTCGGCGGCGTCGCGATTTCGAGCGTGTCGTAGACGCCCACGACCAGCGTGGAGAGATTGACGTCGACCGAGGAGCCGCCTTCGACAGAGGCGCCCGCCGCATTGACGTTGGTGGGCAGCGGTGTCGGCGGCGGAGGCGGAGCCAGGACCGTGATGCTGACGCCGGCGGCCGCCGACGTTCCGCCCGGACCGACCGCCGCGAAGCTGAAGCTGTCGGCGCCGACATAGCCGCTGGCGGGCGTGTAGATCGCCGTCGCGCCGCTGATCGTCACCGAGCCGTGGCTCGGCGCCGAGACCAGCACCACGCTCGTATAGACCCCCGAGACCGCCAGACCGATCGATTGGCCGGTATCGTTGGAGAACACTTCCGCGCTGCCGTTGCTGACGGTGGGCGCGCTGGGCGGCGCGATGGTCAACGACACGGTGGCCGGGGCGGAGACGCCGCCCGGACCGGTCGCCGTATAGGTAAAGCTGTCCGCGCCAAAATAGCCGGCCTCGGGGACATAGGTCGCGGTGTTCCCGCTGAGCGTGACGGCGCCATGGGCCGGCGCGGACTCAATCCCCACTGCCGTAAAGACGCCCGTCGCCTGCAGGCCGATCGCTTGGCCCGTCGAGTTGAAGACGACATCCACGCTGATGTTGGCGACGCTGGGCGCGGCGGGGTTTCCCACCGTCAGGCTCACGGTGGCCGGAGCGGACGCGCCGCCCGGACCGGTCGCGGTATAGGCGAAGCTGTCGGCGCCAAAATATCCGTTTGTCGGAACATAGGTGACGACGTCGCCCGCGATCGTCGTCGTCCCATGAGCGGGCGCGGTCGTGACGGCGATCGACGTATGCGCGCCGCCGGTGATGCTGGCGCTCAGATCGATGGCCAGACCTGTGCTGTTGAAGGGAACCACGACGCCAGACTTGGCGGCCGCGATCGGCGCGGCGGCCACGGCGATGGTCTGGGTCACGGTCGCGGCCGGATCATAATTGGCGTTCCCGGCCTGATCGGCGGCCACCACGCAGCTGCCCGCCGCGACAAAGCTGACCGTCGCGCCGCTGATCGTGCAGACGCTGCCGCCGCCCACGGTGATCGAATAGGCGGGCGTCAGGCTGGCGCTGGATGTCGCGGCGACCGTATAGGTCGCGCCGCCAACGCTGGCGTTCGTCGGCGCCGTCGAGGTGAAGCTCAGGGTCTGCGTCCCCTTGGCGATCGTTCCGGACACCGTCGTCCCGGCGACCGTTCCCGTCGGGCTGTTGGAGTCCGTCACCGAAACCGCATAGCTGAACGCCCCCGCGGTCGTCGGCGTGCCGCTGACGGCTCCGGTGCTCGCGTCAAGACTGACCCCCGCCGGCAGGGCGCCGGCGCTGACTGTAAAATGGTAAGGCGAGACGCCGCCGGTCGCCGTGTTCGCCTGGCTGAAGGCGACGCCGACCTTGGTCGTCCCGGCCGCCCCGGTCGACAGCGCCAGGGTGGCCGGCATCACCGTGAAACTGCGGCTGACAGTCGGCGCGGCGTTCCAGTTCGTGTCGCCGGCCTGGTTGGCGTCGATCGTGCAGGCTCCCTGCGCCACCAAGGTCACGGTGACCCCGGAAACGGTGCAGACGCTGGTCGTGGTGCTGGTGAAGGCCACGGCCAGGCTGGAGCCGGCGGTGGCGCTCAGGGTCACGGGCGAGGCCGAGATGGCGACATTGGACAAGGCGCCGAAGGTGATCGTCTGATCGCCCTTGGCGACGCTGAAGGATTGCTGAACCTGGGTCGCGGCGCCGTAGCTGCCGTTGCCGCCCTGGTTGGCGTTCACCACGCAGGTCCCGGCGCCCGTGAAGCTGACCACGCCGCCGGAGATCGCGCAGACCGCGCTGCTGCCGCCGTCGATGCTGAAGGTCACCGACAATCCCGACGTCGCCGTCGCGGCGGGCGTGTAGGTCGCCCCCGCCACCTTGGCGCCCGCGGGGGCCGTCGAGGTGAAGCTGATGGTCTGGGTTCCCGCGCCGACGGAGAACGATTGTTGCGCCTGCGGCGCGGCGCTATAGGCGCCACTGCCCGCCTGGTCGGCGTTGACCCGGCAGGTCCCCACGCCGGTGAAGCTGACGACGCCGCCGGAGATCGTACAGACCGCGCTGCTGCTGGCGTCGATCGTGAACGTGACGCTGAGCCCCGACGTCGCGGTCGCCGAGGGGGTATAGGTCGTTCCGCCCACGACCGCCGACGCTGGCGCCGAGGACTGGAAGCTGATGGTCTGGGCCGCGCTGGCGACCGTCAGGCTGAAGGTCTGGGAGGCCGTCTGCGACAGGGCGTCCGTGGCGGTGACCGTAAAGATCGTCGCCGACAGCGTCGTGGTGGGCGTGCCGGACAGTTGCCCGGTGGCGGCGCTGAACGACAGGCCGGTGGGCAGGGATCCGCCGCTCAACGCATAGGTGATCGGGGCCTGGCCGCCGCTGGTGGTCACCGGCTGGACCGTCGTCAGGGCGGCGTTGACCGTCGTCGATATCGAGGACACCGCCTGGGTCGCGGCCAGCGCCGCCACCGCCGTGAAGGTGTTCGTGGCGGAGTCGGACGACGTATTGCCGGCGGCGTCGGTCGCCCGCGCCTTCACCGTGTGAGAGGCGGCCGTCAGGGCCGTGAGCGTGTAGCTCCACGCGCCCGAGCCATCGGCCGTGGTCGTGCCGTCGGCGGAGCCGTCGAGATAGACCGTCACCGTGCTGTTGGCCTCGGCGGTCCCCGAGACGCCCTTCTGCGAAACCCCGCGCGTGGAGGCGTTGGCCGGCGATGTGACCGCGGGCGCGGCCGGCGCGGTCGTGTCCACGGTCCAGCTGTAGCTGGCGGCGCTGCTATAGACCCCCGAATTGACGGCCTTGACCTGGAAGGTGTGGCTGCCGTCCGCCAGGCCCGTATAGGACCTCGGGCTCGTGCAGGCCGAGAAGGCGCCGCCGTCGATCGCGCATTCCGCCGTCCCCGAGGCGAGACTGAACTGGAAGGTCGCGTTGCTGCTGTTGCTCAGCGACGCCGGCGAACTGGCGATCGTGGGCGTCGCCGGAGCGGCGACGTAGGTGAACTGGTCGGCGACGCTGGTCGCGCTGGTTCCGGAAGGCGTTTGCACCGTGACGTCCACGGCCCCCGCCGCGCCCGCCGGGGAGGTCGCGGTGATCTGGGTCGCGCTGTCGACCGTGAAGCCCGATGCGTCGGTAGCGCCGAAACGCACCACCGTCGCGCCGGTGAAATTGGTCCCGGTGATCACCACCGAGGTCCCGCCCGCCGTCGATCCGGAGGTCGGCGAGATCCCCGTCACCGTCGGCGGGGTGACCGCGGCGCTGTTGGTCAGGCTGAAGCTGGTCGACGCCGAACCGGCCGTCGCCGTCACCGAATAGCTGCCCGTCGTCGCGTTGGCGGTGAACGTCCCCGCCGATGCGACGCCCGAAGCGTCGGTGGTCACGGTGATGGTGTTGCTGGAATTGGAGAACGTCCCGCTGGCGCCGGAGCCCGGCGCCGCGAACGTGACGGAGGTGTTTGGGATCACCGCGTTCGAGCCGTCCCGCACCGTCACGCTGAGCGGCGTGGTGAAAGCCGTGCTCGCCGAGGCGGTCTGGTTGTTGCCGCCCGCGACCGTGACCGAGGCGGGGGTCTGGACCACGGATATTGTTGTCGGGTCGTTGGTGGTCGCGGAACTGCCCGAGTTGCCACCGGAGAGCGTCACGCTGGGCGTCAGGCTCGTCGCCGCGTTGGCGGCGACGTTCGCTCGCAAGGTCAGCGGATTGCCGCTGGCGCCGTTGGCGATCGTGTTCGAATAGATGCAGCGCGTGGACGTGCAGCTCCAGCCCGAACCGGAGCCGGAGTTGTAGCTCAGGCCCGAGGGCAGGCTGAACGTCAGGGTCAGGTTCGAACCGGTGGCGGCGCCGCTTGCGCTGGGCGTGATGGTGTAGTCGACCGTGCCGCCCTGTTGCGGCGTGCCGCTGTGCGACATCGAGACGCCGAGCGTGAGACCGGAATCCACATAGGGGGTGCAAGTCGCGGTGATGCTGGTGGTCGAGCTCTGGGTCGGGTGGTCAATCGACAGGCCGATGCCCGTCAGCCCCGAGGCGATGGTATAATAGCCAGTGTACGTGCCGACGCCGGGCGCGTCCGGGGTCACCCGCGCCCCGGCGGGAAGTCCGATAACGCTGTTATTGATGCGGAAGCGGATACGCACGCCGCCGGAGGAGCTGGAATACTGCGTGACGTTCGCCGTGAAATCGATTCGATCGCCGGTCGTGAACGGCAACACCCCGGGAACGAACGTGGTCGCGACGTTGTCGGTGTAACCCGCCGTCGCCTTGATCATCGAAAGGGCATACGCGGAGGACGTGGCGACAGAGGTCGTTTCCGGCTGTCGCGGGTCTCCACTGACGATTTTCGCCGTGAAATCGATCGCCCCGTCGTTGACGGCCATGCAACCTGCGCTTTGTGCAAGCGCTGCGGCCGGCGTCAGGCCGGCCGCCACCAGCATGACGGCGGCGGCCACGCCATGAACACGACGGATCGACTTCGCGCACGCCGCGCTAAGCCCGCGACCGATCTTCGCGAACATCACTTCCCCCAGCGGCGCGACACCGAGTAAAATCGTCGGCTGTCGCAAGAATTTTTGACTGGATACTGTCGGCGCGCACGCGCCTAACGCCGAGAACTAACGCGGAAACTCTCGCGGAGGCAATCGTGTCTGCCTAGGCGCGATTAGCTTACTTATTATGGCCGCGCCCTGGCCGTGATGTGCTTTTTATCACATACCGAAGCTGAAATTCGCCCCACGGTTGTAGCGAGGCTCGCACACAGGAGACCCCTGGACAAGTGCTGCGTAGCGTTTCGGCCCCCTCCAGACCTCCAGAGAGACGCCGTCAGGCGCGTCCCCATTTTGGGGATGCCCCTTTAGACAAACCACAGGGAGGTTTTGATGTCGGATCCATTCATCGGCCAGATCATGCAGGTCGGCTTCGCCTATGCGCCGGTCAACTGGCTGACCTGCAAGGGGCAGCAGTTGCAAGTCGGCCAGAACCAGGCGCTGTTCGCCCTTCTGGGCAACCGCTTTGGCGGAAACGGCACGTCAAATTTCTGCCTGCCTGACGCGCAGGGGCGGGCCTTCATCGGCACGGGAAACGGCGCGGGACTGACCCCTCGGCAGCCAGGCGACAAAGGTGGCGTTGAGCAGCAATCCCTGACCCAGGCGAACCTGCCGATCCACACGCATACGCCGACTGTGTTAGGCGGCGCCGTAACCGTGAACGGAGCCATGATGGCGATGACCGGCGTGAGCGCGGCGGACGAAACGCCCCAGCCCACGCCCGGGGCGCACCTGGGGACCGTCCTAGAACAAGACACCGCGCCGGTGCTTTATATTCCGGCCAATACCTCAGGCACGCCGGTTCCCCTTGGCGGCCTTCAGGTTAACGCCAGCTACACGCCGCCCACTATCGCGATCGGGACTGCGGGGGCCAACCAAGCCTTCTCGATCATGCAGCCCTATCTGGCCGTGACGACGATCATTGCGTCGGTCGGCATTTGGCCCGAGCAACCGTGATCTAATCCGCAGTCAAGCGCGCCGGGTCAGGTGAAGATCGCCTGATACCGGCGCGCATTGGGGGTTGGCGTGATCTGGCTGATGTGGATCGGGTGAGGACCGCCACGACCACAGTCGAACTCGTAGGTGGTGTCCAAGAGCAGGACGCTCGGATGGGCCTCGAAGGTCAGCCGGAAACGCTCGCGGACATCGAAGCCGATCAATCGCGGCATCCGCTCCACGCGGGCCAGCAGCACCTCGACCGGCTGTGGCAAGGTATTGATGCGCACCTGGCGTCCAAGCCAAGGCTCGAAATCATCAGGCGTCAGCAGTCGCAAGAAGCTTCCCCTTAAGCGAGAAAAGTGATGAAATCGTACTCTAACGTGCAAAATCATCACGTTGCGCCGGCTGGCGCAAGCCACGCCCCGTTCGCACGCTCCCCCCTTCCCGGCCTCCCTCCTTTTCCGAACGCCAAGTCGCGCGCGCTGAGTGTTGCGCCGGACATCGCGCTGCGTCCGGCGCGAGACCAGGACCTGCCGTTTCTGTTGAGGCTATACGGCGAGACGCGCATCGCGAACCTGAGCGCTTCGCCATGGTCGCAGGCGCAGAAGCAAGCTTTCATCGCGGACCAGTTCAGCCTGCAGCACCTGCACTACCTGCAGCGCAATCCCAACGCGGACTTCTGGCTGATCGAGCGGATCGGCGCCGACGGCGGCAAGGAGGCGATCGGTCGGCTTTACCTCGATCGCAGCCAGCCCGAATGGAGAGCGATAGACCTGAGCCTCCTGGTCAGGGCGCGGGGCGCGGGCGTCGGCGGCGCTCTGATCCGGTCGATCCAGGATGCGGCCATCCAGGCCGGCGCCGACGCCGTGACTCTCTATGTCGAGAAGACCAATCACGGCGCACGGGCTCTTTATGCGCGATCTGGGTTCGAGGAGGAGACCTCCGCCTTCCCCAGCCACAGCCTGATGCGCTGGAGAGCTTCGAAATCAGCCCCGTCGTGATCAGGGCCGCCGCCCCCGTGGCGGCGGCGTCGCGGATCGAATGGCGCGCCGGCGTAGGAACGGGCGCTGCAGCGTGGGCGCTGAAAGACCACTCCGTCCGGAGCGCCAGTCGCCGGAACGCGGTCCCGAGATATCGGACCGCAACGCCTTCAACGATGCCTGGAGAAAATGGCGCGCCCGGAACGATTCGAACGTCCGACCCTCAGATTCGTAGTCTGATGCTCTATCCAGCTGAGCTACGGGCGCGCACTGCCTTGCGGCGAGGCGGGGGAGATAGCCCAGCCCTTCCGGGGACGCAAGCCCGGTTTTCAGGATAATTTCGAAAAGTTGGCGCAACGGCGTTCGGTGTCTCGCACGGGCTGCCCCCGCGACGCTCAAAGCATGATCGATAAAGCCCCTCACAGCTTATCTGGGCGTGACAGAGCCGCATCCTTGGTGTCCATGGAGTCCTCCGGGACGGCGGGCAGGTCGTCCCTCGTCGT
This sequence comes from Caulobacter sp. CCH9-E1, assembly GCF_001556515.1. Taxonomy (GTDB): domain Bacteria; phylum Pseudomonadota; class Alphaproteobacteria; order Caulobacterales; family Caulobacteraceae; genus Caulobacter. Next base: position 13,229 of record NZ_LSJA01000052.1, read on the forward strand.
CTGCCTGAGGATCCGTATGCGTCGCTTCGCTTCCCTGCTCGCCCTTTCCGCCGCCCTACAGCTGACCTTCGCGCCGCTGGCCGCCAATGCGGAGTCCATCGCGCTGGGCATGCCCACGCCAAGGCCCGCGGTCACATCGCCCGTCTCGAAGGGCATGGTCGCCGCGGCCAATCCCCTGGCGGTCGAGGCGGGCCTCCGGGTCCTGCGCGACGGCGGGAGCGCGGTGGACGCGGCCGTGGCGATCCAGGCGGTCCTGGGTCTGGTCGAGCCGCAGAGCTCGGGCCTGGGGGGCGGCGCGTTCCTGGTCTTCTACGACGCCAAGACCGGCAAGGTGACCGCCTATGACGGCCGCGAAAAGGCCCCCGGCGGCGCCGGCCCCGAAATGTTCCTGGATACGGACGGCAAGCCGCTGCCGTTCGTGAAGGCCCTTCTGTCCGGCCGCTCGACCGGCGTGCCCGGCGCGGTGGCCATGCTGTCCATGGCCCAGAAGGAACACGGCAAGGTCGCCTGGAACACCCTGTTCAAGGACGCCGAGAAGCTGGCCGACGAGGGCTTCGTGGTCAGCCCGCGCCTGGCCGGCATGATCAGTAGCACCCGCGCCCCGCAGCCCTCGCAACCCGACGCGGTCAAGTACTTCACCAAGCCGGATGGGACCCGTTACCAGGCCGGCGACGTGCTGAAGAATCCGGCCTATGCCGCGACGGTCCGCAAGATCGCCGCCGAGGGCCCGGCCGCCCTGCTGGAAGGCCCGATCGCCCAGGCGATCGTCGACCGTCTGCGCGAGGGCGACCTGCCCAGCAGCATCACCCTGCAAGACCTCAAGACTTACAAGCCGCGCTCGGGACCGGCCCTTTGCCGCCCCTGGAAGGTCTACACCGTGTGCGTCCCCAACCCGCAATCCAGCGGCCTGGCCGTGATCCAGGCGCTGCGGATGCTGGAGCACACCGACATCGGCAAGCGCGGCCCGACCGATCCCGTCGCCTGGACCCTGCTGGCCCAGGCCGAGCGCGTGATGTACGCCGACCGCGACCGCTATGTCGGCGATCCGGACTTCGTGACGGTGCCGGTCGAGGGGTTGCTCGATCCCCAATACGTGGCCGAACGCGCCAAGCTGATCACCGACAAGGCCGGCGCCGCGCCGCCGTTCGGCAAGCCCAAGGGCGCGCCCAAGGTCGGGATCGACATGACCCACGAGCCGGGCGGCACCACTCACTTCGTCGTCGTGGATCCGCAGGGCAATGTCGTGTCGATGACCACCACGGTCGAGAGCCTGTTCGGCAACGGCCGGATGGTGGGCGGCTTCTTCCTCAACAACCAACTGACCGACTTCTCGTTCTCGCCGAAGGAGAAGGACGGCGCCCCGGCGGCCAACGCGATCGCGGGCGGCAAGCGGCCGCGCTCGTCGATGGCTCCGATCATCGTGCTGGACAAGAAGGGCAAGTTCCTGGCCGCCGTCGGCTCGCCGGGCGGCAACGCCATCCTGTCCTACAATCTGAAGGCCATGGTCGGCGTGTTCTACTGGGGCCTGAACATGCAGCAGGCCGTGTCGCTGCCTAACGTCGTGGCGCGGGGCGAGACCTATTCCGGCGACGCCGACCTGTTCGGGCCCGAGATGCTGGCGGCGCTGAACGCGCGGGGCGTCAACGTCAAGGTCGGCCAGATCGAGGGCTCGGGCCTGCAGGGCGTGATCGTCCGCACGGGCAATATGCTGGAAGGCGGCGCGGATCCGCGCCGTGAGGGGATCGCGAAAGGCCTCTAGGCCTCTCGCCCATCTCAGGTGCGGGCCTGGTGCTCCTCCAGGCCCGCCTCGACCTCGGCGCGCGAGAAGACCTCCTCTTGGCCGTCGATCAGCAGCTCGGCGTCGGCGGCTTCCTGCACAGCGACCATGGCCGCCACGCGGCGCAGGGCGGTCGGGGCGTCCGGCGCCTCGACGGTGATCTCGTGGATGGGCGCCAGCTCGGGCGAGGCGCCCAGCTTCACCGCGATGGTCCAGGTGGTCGTCATCGCATCCTCCCAGAGCGTCTCCCGACGACGTGAACGCCCGCTCGTCGTCAGAAACGCGTTAAGACAAGAACTCACTCCGCCGAGGCGTCGGCGCGGTCGTCGGGTTCTGGCAGCGGCTCGGGAACGCCGGCCAGAGTAAGATCGAACACCGAACCGCCGGGTCCGGTTTCCACCAGCACCAAATCGCCGCCGTGCCCCTGGGCCAGCTCGCGCGCGATGGCCAGGCCCAGGCCCGTGCCGCCGCGCCGGGCCGAACCCACGAACGGCTGGAAAAGGTTGGCGCGGGCGCGCTCCGGCACGCCAGGGCCGTCATCCGACAGACGCAGCACGCTGGCGCCGTCGGCGCGGCGCAGCTCGACGAACACCTTGCCCTTGCCGCCCCGGTCCGGCGCGCCCTCGATCGCCTCGCGGGCGTTGCGCAGCAGGTTGGTCAGGATGCGGTGGAGTTGGTCGGGGTCGGCCAGCACCTGCTCGCGCGGATCGATCACCGTCTCCAGCTTCACGCCCTTGGCCGTCAGCCCGGCGTCCTCCGCCGCCATGTCCAGCGCCGGGCGCAGCGGCGTCGGCCGCACCACCGGCGCCGGCTCCTTGGACTTGCCGTAGGCCATGACGTCGGAGGCCAGGGTGATGGCGCGGTCCAGGGCCCGCTCCAGGCGCGGCAGGGCTTGGGCCACCTTCGGATCGCCGAGCGCGGCCAGGCGGTCCGAGGCCATCTGGGCGCTGGTCAACATGTTGCGCAGGTCGTGATTGATCTTGGCCACCGCCTCGCCCAGCGCCGCGAGGCGCGCCTTGGAGGCCAGGGCCGCCAGCAGGTCGGCCTGCATCCGGTCCAGCTCCAGCTCGGCGCGGCCGATCTCGTCGCGGCGATTGGAGGGGACGAGTCGCGCCGCCGGATCGTCCGGATCGCTCCGGAAGGACTCCATCGCCCGGGTGATGCGTTGCATGGGCCGCACGAGGAAGATGTTCAGGAAGGCGTAGACGAGCAGGCCCGCCAGGCCCGCCACGAACACCGTCACGCCCGCGAGCTGCCAGAGATAACCCACCAGCTTGGCCTTCAGCGGGGCGTCGGGCAGCACGACCTCGACGAACTCGGCCTTGCGGTAACGCGGCTCGGCCATCACCCGCACCATGCTGCCCTTGGGGCTGGTCAGGGTGAAGAACGGCGCGGCCAGCCAGGAGCCAGGGTTCTGGCGGCGCAGGTCGACGAGATAGGGCGTCGTCTCGAACGGCTGCTTGGGCGGCAGCACCAGGCGCCGAGCGCCGTCGACCTGCACGGCGACGGTCACCGCGCCGGCCTGGTCGAACATCTGGTTGGCGACGGCGTCGCTGACCCGCAGTTCGGGATCGGACTCGGCGATGGTCGAGGCCAGTTCGCCAGCGCGCACGCGGTCCAGCAGCCACTGCTCTTCATAGGCCGCCAGGGCCGGCGGCAGGATCAGCAGGCCGCCAAACGCGACGACCACCGCCGTGAACAGCAGCAGGCGCGCCGACAGGCCGCCGGGCCACGGAAAACGTTTCCGGGGCGGGGCGGTCTCAGTCTCCGACGGCGAAACCGTTTCGACCATCCGGGGCGGCTACTTCTCGTCCAACAGCGCGATCCCGCGCCCTTTGCGCCAATGGCGCCACAACGGCGGCAGAAAGGCCAGCACGCCCATGCCGATGATCGGCAGATAGATGCGCGGCGAGAACAGGGTCTCCACCGTCGCCGCCCCGCCCTTGGCGAATATATGGCCCAACCCCGCGCCGATGCCGGCATAGACGAAAGAGCTCGGGATCATGCCGAGGATAGAGGCCAGGATGAAGATTCGCGCCCGGATGTTCATGACGCCCGCCGCCACATTGACCACCAGCAGGGGGAACGCGGGGATCAGGCGAAGGGTCAGCAGATAGTTGAAGGCGTCGCCCTTGAAGCCCGCCTCGACCTTGGCCAGGAACGCGGTCGGCCTCTTGCGCAGCATGTCGCCGAAGGCGGTGCGGAAGACGAGATAGGTGATGGTCGAGCCGCCCGTGGCGCCGGTCACGGCCGCGAAGCCGCCGCCAATGGGGCCGAACAGGAAGCCGCCGGTCAGCGACAGGACCAGCGCTCCAGGCAACGAGATCGCCACCGAGCTGATGTAGATCGCCAGATAGATCGCCGCGCAAAGCAGCGGCCTTTCATGGGCGAAGGCCTGCAGCGCCGAGCCGCGGGCGCGCAGCTCCTCCAGCGAAATGTGGTCGGCCAGACCGCTGGCGAAGGCCGCGACGAACAGGATGACGATCAGCGCCAAGGGCCCGAAACGGCGCAGCAGCGTCAGGGCCCGATCGCGCGTCATGCGGCGCCGACCGCGTCTTGCACGGCCGCGAAGCCGTCGGCCCGCAGGCGCGCGGCCAGCTCGCGCTTGATCCGCACGACCAGGCCCGGCCCGCCATAGACCAGCGCCGAATAGAGCTGCACGGCCTGCGCGCCGGCGCGGATCTTGGCGTAGGCGTCCGCGCCGCTGGCGACGCCGCCGGCGCCGATCAGGGCCACACGGCCGGCCGAGGCGGCGTGAAAGCGCTTCAGCACCGCCGTCGAGGGCTCAAGCAGGGCCGCGCCCGACAGGCCGCCGCTCTCGCCGGCCAGAGGCGATTTCAGGCTGTCGGGGCGCGCAATGGTGGTGTTGCTGACGATGATCGCATCGAGCTTCGCCCCCACGACAGTCTCGACGATCGCCTCGACCTCGCCGTCATCGAGATCCGGCGCGACCTTCAGGAAGATCGGATAGTCCCGGCCGGACCGAGCCTTCAGGCCCGCCCGCGCCTCGGCCAGGCGCCCCAGCAGTTCCTCCAGCGCCGCCTTGGTCTGCAGCGCGCGCAGGCCCGGCGTGTTGGGCGAGGAGATGTTGGCGGTGAAATAGTCCGACAGCCCCCACAGGCGCGTGAGGCCGGTGACATAGTCCTGGATGCGATCGGTCGCGTCCTTGTTGGCGCCGATGTTCGCGCCGACCACGCCGCCACGACTCTTGCGCGCGGACAGGCGCGCGGCGAACGGCTCAAGTCCGCCATTGTTGAAGCCCATGCGGTTGATCACCGCCTGATCCTCGGTCAGGCGGAACAAGCGCGGACGCGGATTGCCGGCTTGGGCCAGCGGCGTGACCGTGCCCGCCTCGACGAAGCCGAAGCCGGCGGCCAGCATGGCGTCGGGAACCTCGGCGTTCTTGTCGAAGCCGGCGGCCAGGCCGATGCAGTTAGGCAGCGACAGGCCCGCCAGTTGCACCGCCAGGATTGGATCGTCGGGGCCGGCGTCGCGCGGTCCAAGCCCCAGCTTCAGCCCCTTGATGGCCAGGCCGTGCGCGTCCTCGGGGTCAAGAGCGTGCAGGGCGCGGGCGACGACGTCGTGAAGGCTCATGCGGAAAGAACGCCCAGTTGCGGCACGCCGTCGGCGTCCAGAACAAGATCGCGCTGGCTGATCACCTCGCTGATCAGCAGCGGGCGGTAGAGGTGTGGGAACAGCGCCCCGCCGCGCGAGGCTTCCCACTTCAGGGCGTCGCCCAGCCCTTCGGTCTCGACGCCCAGCAGGACGAGGTCGGCCTGGCCGTGGAACCACTTGGCGGCGGTGTCCTGGGCCTGGTCGGCGGCCGACAAATGGATGAAGCCGTCGGCGAGGTCGACGGCCGAGCCGTCGAAACGGCCAGCAGCCTGGGCGGCCGCCCACTCGGCGCGCGACAGGATCTTGTAGACCAGGGTCATTCGCCGCCGGCTCCGCCGTGTTCATGGGCGTAGAAGAGATGCTCCAGCGTCGGCGCGTTCTGGCCATTCCAGGCGAAGACGACGACCGTGGCGGTCGGGAAGCGGCCGCGCAGCTTGTTGGTCTGGATCGGCGAGGCGCCGCCCTGCACGGCCATCCGCAGCGCCAGTTCGTGCAGGCCGGGATTGTGGCCGACCACCATCACCGTCCCAGCGCCTTCGCCGTGATCTTCCAGCGCCTGCAGGATGTCTTCCGGCTCAGCGTGATAGAGGTCGCGCAGATGCTCGACCCGCGCCTTCTGGCCGTGGGCCGTCAGCACCTGCTCGGCGGTTTCGCGCGTGCGCCGCGCCGAGGAGACCAGCAGCAGGGCGGGCGCGACTCCCGCATCGGCCAGGATACGGCCCATGACGGCGGCGTCGGCGCGGCCGCTGTCGACCAGCGCGCGCTCGAAGTCGCCCCCGCTTTGGGCGTGCCGCTCGGCCTTGCCGTGGCGCATCAGGATCAGTCGGTCCATGGCGTCCTCCATAGCCGCACCTTGGCCTGGCAGGAAGCGGGCGGTTGACACCTTCTTCGCCAAGCGCTCCAAGGCGGGCATGGCTGCGCTCGATCCGATCACGCCCGCCGCCCCGCCTGCTGGTGGGGGAACCTGGCGGTTTCCCGCCAACGAGCCCCTGTGGCTCGACTCCGGCGCCGTGCTGGAAGGGCTGGAGATCGGCTACCAGACCTATGGTCAGCTGAATGCGGACAAGTCCAACGCCATCCTGATCTGCCACGCCCTGACCGGCGACCAGTTCGTGGCCTCGCCGCACCCGACGACGGGCAAGCCCGGCTGGTGGCTGCGGATGATCGGGCCCGGCAAGCCGCTGGACCCGAACAAGCACTTCATCATCTGCTCGAACGTGATCGGCGGCTGCATGGGCTCGACCGGCCCCGCCTCGATCAATCCGGCCACCGGCAAGGCCTACGGCCTGACGTTCCCCGTCATCACCATCGCCGACATGGTGCGCGCCCAGGCCATGCTGGTGAAGGCGCTGGGCGTCGAGACCCTGTTCGCCGTGATCGGCGGATCGATGGGCGGCATGCAGGCCCAGCAGTGGGCGGTCGACTATCCCGAGCGGGTGTTCAGCGTCGTGGTCCTGGCCTCGGCCTCGCGCCACTCGGCCCAGAACATCGCCTTCCACGAGGTGGGACGCCAGGCGATCATGGCCGACCCGGACTGGCGCGGCGGCGCCTATGCCGAGCACGGCGTCCAGCCCAGCAAGGGCCTGGCCGTCGCGCGGATGGCCGCGCACATCACCTATCTGTCGGAACCGGCCCTGCAGCGGAAGTTCGGCCGCGAGCTGAAGCGCGACGGCCTGTCCTGGGGCTTCGACGCCGACTTCCAGGTCGAGAGCTACCTGCGCCACCAGGGCGCCAGCTTCGTCGATCGCTTCGACGCCAACAGCTATCTCTACATCACGCGGGCCACCGACTATTTCGACATCGCCGCCGCCCATGGCGGGGTGCTGGCCAAGGCTTTCACGGCTGCGCGGAACGTGCGATTCTGCGTGCTGAGCTTCACCAGCGACTGGCTGTACCCCACGGCCGAGAGCCGCCACCTGGTGCGCGCCCTGACCGCCGCCGGCGCCAAGGCCGCCTTCGTCGAGATCGAGAGCGACAAGGGCCACGACGCCTTCCTGCTGGACGAGCCGGTGATGGACGCGGCCCTGGCCGGCTTCATCAGTTCGGCCGAACGCGATCGGGGGCTGGCGTGACGATCATCCGCGAGGACTTCCGCGAGATCCTGCGCCTGGTGCGCCCCGGCTCGCGCGTGCTGGACGTCGGCTGCGGCGAAGGCGCGCTGCTGGACCTCCTGGCGCATGAAAAGCAGATCGACGGCCGTGGCCTGGAGCTCAGCGCCAGCGGCGTCGCCGCCTGCATGGCGCGCGGCCTGGCGGTGGTGCAGGGCGACGCCGATCAGGACCTCGACCACTTCCCCGACCGCTCGTTCGACTACGCGGTTCTGTCCCAGACGCTTCAGGCGACGCGCAATCCGCGCCATGTCCTCAACGAGCTGCTGCGCATCGCCGAGCGGGCCATCGTCTCGTTCCCCAACTTCGGCCACTGGCGCGTGCGCTGGTCGCTGCTGAGCCGCGGGCGGATGCCCGAGACCAAGGCCCTGCCCCTGCCCTGGTGGTCGACGCCGAACATCCACCTCTGCACCCTCGCCGACTTCATGGTCCTGACCGAGGACCTGAACCTGCGGGTCGACGCCTGCGCCGCCTTCGCCGGCAAGGGCGCGGCGCGGCCGATCGACCCGACCAAGGCGATCGAGAATTGGCGCTCGGAAAGCTGCCTCTTCATGCTCAGCCGCAATGGCGGACCCGCGATCCGGGAACCTTCGCCGGGTTCGGGCGATCTTTTCGGCGGATGAAGACGCTCCGTCTGATGACCTACAACGTCCACCGCTGCGTGGGCGCCGACCGCAAGCTCGACGTGGAGCGTGTGGCCGAGGTGATCGCCGCCGAGAAACCCGACGTCGTGGCCCTGCAGGAGCTGGATGTGCGGCGCGCTCGCACGCGCGGCGTCGACCAGGCCCATCGCCTGGCTGAACTGCTGAAGATGAGCTTCCACTTCCACCCGGCCATGGCCGTGGAGGAGGAGCTCTATGGCGACGCCATCCTGACCGCCCTGCCCGAGCGCCGCATCAAGGCCAAGGGCCTGCCGCTCTATCGCCGCGTGCCGGGGCTGGAGCCGCGCGGCGCGCTGTGGGTCGAGGTCGAGGTCGGCGGAACCAAGGTGCAAATCATCAACACCCACCTGGGCCTGGTGCCCCAGGAGCAGAAGCGCCAGGCCGCCGCCCTGCTGGGTCCCGACTGGATGGGCGACGACGCCTGGGTCGCGCCGGGGGTGGTGCTGGGCGACTTCAACGCCACGCCCTATTCGGCGACCTATCGGATGCTGCGCACGGCCCTGCGCGACGCCCAGGCGCCGTCGCCCGCCTGGCCGCGCCCGGCGACCGCGACCTTCCCGTCCAGCTTCCCGTTCATGCGCATCGACCACGTCTTCCTGACGAAAGGCTTGGAGACGCGCGGCGTGCGCTCGCCCTATGACGCCCGCGCGCGGATGGCCTCGGACCACCTGCCGCTGGTGGTCGAGCTTGAGATCACGGCTGCAGACGCTCCGGCGGCGCCGGCGGCGGAGCGGTAAGCCGCGCCAGATCCCGCTTCAGGCGCGCGCGACGTCCCCACGGCCGCCAGGCGTCGTCGGGCGCCACGGCGTCGCCCAGGCTCCAGTCGGCGATGAACTTCTGGATGCGCCCCAGCTTACGGACCGGCGCCGGCCTTAAGCGACGCGGCGGGCCGCCGTGGACGTCCAGCGCGTTGATCGCCGCCGCCAGACCGCCTTCCCGCTCCATCGCCTTCAGCACGTCGTTCGCCGAGCGGTCGATGAAGTGGCCGACCAGCCGTCCCAGAAACGCCCTAACGGTCTGGCGCTCGAGATCGGTGCGCGCCTCGAAGGCCAGGTCGCACTCGCTGTCGAGGCCGATGGAGCGGTTGTTGAGATTGGCCGAGCCGATCCGCAGCAGCCGGTCGTCGATGATCGTCACCTTGGAGTGGACGATGATCGGCCCGCCATTGGGCGTATGGGCCGAGAAGGCCGAGAAGCGCTTGTGGATGTCGACCTCGCGCAGGCGGTTGATCGCCGCGATCCGGGCGCTGTCCATGGTCATCTGGTCGAAATAGCTGGGGCTGCGCGCCGGGCCGACCGTGACGACCTCTGGACCGTCCGACTCGAACAGGCGCTCGGCCAGCGCTTCGACGATGATCGGCGAGGTCAGGTACTGGTTCTCCAGATAGATCAGCCGTCGCGCGCTTCGGATCGCCGCCAGGTGCAGCAGCAGGCACTCGGTGATCTCCGGACGGCCCCGCCATTCGGCCGAGGTGCGGGCCACCGCGACGGGCAAGCGCCTCAGATCGGGCCTCAAGTAGTCGGGCCAGGGGGTGACCTCGGGCCGCGCCGGGCGCTCGATCGCGTCCCCGCCCGAAGCGCGCCAGCGATCGATGAACAGGTCGGCCACCGCCTCGGCGGCGCGGCCGTCGACCAGCATCGAGACTTCGTGGCGCGGCGGATAGTGGCGGCCGGTCGGCAGCCGACGCAGCGGATTGTTGTCCAGGTGGCGACAGTCGTCCCAGCGATCCACGCCGATGTCGCCGCCGCTGACCAGGGCGGTGACGCCGTCGATGATCACCGCCTTCTGGTGGTGGCAGGCGCTGGCCGGTAGGGTGGCGTCCAGCCGATACTTCACCCGCGAGCCGGCGAAGAAGGCCGCCCCGCGATGCGGCCCGAACAGCTGCGAGGCCGCGATCGGAAACGGCATGTCCCAGGTCAGCACCCGCACGTCCAGCGCCGGGTTCAGCGCCGCCTGCCGGCGCAGGATCAAGCCGATGCGGTCGGCCTGGATCGGGTCGCGGCTCTTGCGCACGCGGTCGGGATCAAGGCGCGTCAGCGGATCGAACACCCAGGCCAGGATCCAGATCGACTTCCTGGCCGACAATAGAAGCGGCTTGAGCGCGTCGAACGTCTCGTCGTTGTCGATCATCAAGGCCACCCGGTCGGCGGCCTCGACGCGCCAGCAGGTCTGGCCCGGCTCAAAAACGGAAGAAACAGAATCCATGTCGCCCTGAACGCCGTGAACCTGGACAACGCGCGGAGCCTAGCTATGGCTCCGCTTCAAGGCGAGGTCGTGTCGAAAGACGCTCGGACGTTATCCCGCGATGGCGGCCGCGTCACGTTCGCCGGTGCGGATGCGCAGGGCCTGCTCCAGGTCCATCACGAAGACCTTGCCGTCACCGATCTTGCCGGTGTTGGCGGTGCGCTGCAGGGCCTCGATCACGGGCTCGAGCACGTCGGTCGGCACGGCGATCTCCAGCTTCACCTTGGGCAGCAGCTTCACTTCGTATTCTGCGCCGCGATAGACCTCGGTCTTGCCCTTCTGCCGGCCATAGCCGCGCACCTCGGTCACCGTCAGGCCGGACGCCCCCGCCTCGGTGACCGCTTCGAGCACCGCGTCCAGGCGGCTCGGCTTAATCACGGCGACGATCATCTTCATGGCGGGCTCCAACGAGCGAACAGGGGATTGCGACTCCAAGCTAGGCGTCCGAAGGCCCGGCTCCAAGCCCGTTCGCGCTCAAGGCTTGCTCGGCGCCTTATGAACGGGCGCCGGGCGCCCCTTGCCGTGACGCACCGGGGCCGGGCCGGCGGGACTGGGCAGCAGCACGCCCGGGGCGAACACGCGCGCCGGCGCCTTTCGCCCCTGGGGCTTCACGGCGAAGGTCTGCTTGATCGCCTCCATCAGGATCACGCCGGCGAAGCGCGGCCACAGGCGCGCCCCCACCTGCTCGAAGCCCTCGGCCCAGCCCGACATGGCGGCGAACGGCGGCACATAGAGCGCCCGCGTCCAGCCGGCGGGCTCGAGCCCCGCCTCGCGGATCAGGCTCTCCAGCTGGCTGCGGCTGTAGGGACGCCCGTGGCCGAAGGGCGTGCCCTCGGCCCCAGCCCAAACGCCGTCGCGCGACGAGACCGCGACGATCAGGCGGCCGGTCGGCGCCATGACCCGGCCGATCTCGGCCAGCAGGGCGGCGGGGTCGTCGGCCTCTTCCAGCGCATGGACGGCCAGCACGCGGTCGAACAGGGCGTTCGGCAAGGGCAGCGCCGTCTCTTCGACGAGACAGGCCTGGTTGCGGCCGCCGTGGGGCCAGACCTCGACCCCCTGCTGAGCCGGCATGACGGCGACGACGCGGCGGGCGTTGGCGCGGGCGGCGTCGAGGAACGGCGTGGCGTAGCCGAGGCCCAGCACGTCCAGGCCCCGGGTGTCGCCCCAGGCTTCCTCGACCTTTCGCGTCAGCATGGTCCGGGCGGCACGCCCCAGCGGGGCGGCGTAGAAGGCCCTGAGATCGAGCACGTCGCGGCGCATTGAGTCTCCCGAGCTTGGAGGTCACCCTTGTATTCGCGCCCGCGTCGTGGCGATAGAGCTAGCGCCATGCCGATCACCGTCCATCAGTTCCCCTGCCTGTCCGACAACTACGGCTTTCTCGTTCGCGACGAGGCCAGCGGCCAGGTCGCGACGATCGACACGCCCGACGCCGAGGCGATCCTGGCGAAGCTGGGCGCGCTGGGCTGGACGCTGGACCTGATCCTCAACACCCACTGGCACCCGGACCACGCCGGCGGCAACGCGACGCTGAAGGCGGCGACGGGCGCGACGATCGCGGGTCCCGAGGAGGTGACGCGGATCGCGCCGCTGGATCGCGCGCTCCGGGACGGCGATACGATCATGCTGGGCGAGACCCGCTTCGACGTGCTGGACACCGGCGGCCACACCCTGGGCCATATCAGCTATCACGACGCGGCCGACGGGATCGCCTTCGTCGGCGACACCCTGTTCGCCCTGGGCTGCGGCCGCCTGTTCGAGGGCACGGCCGAGCAGATGTGGGCCTCGCTGTCGCGGCTGGCCGCCCTGCCCGGCCAGACCACCGTTTATTGCGCGCACGAATACACCGCTTCGAACGCACGCTTCGCGCTGTCGGTCGACGACGGCCCGGCCTTGAGGGCGCGGGTCGACGCCGTGTTCGCCGCTCGCGAGCGCGGCGAGCCGACCGTGCCCACCACCATCGCCGCCGAGAAGGCGACCAATCCATTCCTGCGCGCGCCATTGCTGCGTCCCGACGCGGCCACGGCCGCCGAGGCCTTCGCCGAGATCCGCGCCGCCAAGGATAGCTTCAAGGGATGAGCAGCAGCGTGATCGAGTCAAATCGCACCATAGGGGCCCTCGCCGGCGACCTGGGCGCCAAGGAAATCATCCGGATGCTGGACCTCCAGCCGCATCCGGAGGGCGGCTGGTACCGCCAGACCTTCCAGGACGAGCCGGGCCCGGACGGCCGGGCGAAGTCGACCTGCATCTACTTCCTGCTCGAGGCCGACCAAGTCTCAGTCTGGCACCGGGTCGATGCGGTCGAGACCTGGCACTGGTACGCGGGCGCGCCGATCTCGATCAGCCTGTCGCCGCCCGACGGCAAGGGCGCCACCGCCTATGTGCTGGGGCCGGACCTGCGCGCGGGCTGCCGCCCCCAGGTGGTCGTGCCGACGTCGTGGTGGCAGACCGCCGTCAGCCTGGGCGCCTGGACCCTGGTCGGCTGCACCGTCGCGCCGGGCTTCCGGTTTGAAGGCTTCGAAATGGCCGCGCCGGACTGGACGCCTTCCCGCGCCTAGTCCTGGGCGACCACCGCGACCTTTCGCCGCAGCACTTCTGCCTAATACTCAAACTGGGCAACTTGGTCGCATGGCTTTGACATTGTAGGCATGCAATCCTTTTCAATTCAGCCCAAAGGCTGATTGCAGGGGGAGCTTCTCTACAAATGTCCGAAGAGTTCGCGAACGTTCGCGCCGTCCATCGCTATGCGACCGATTACATGTTGCGGTGGGTTGAGATCGCGAATGAAGTCCACCACGCGGACATTCTGTATAGCCTTGTCTTCACGACACTTTGGGCTGGGAACACCTCGCACTTGCGCGGCTCGGTCTATTCCGAACTCGAGGACGTGCCGCCAGATCATGAGCGTCGCCCGCTGACGGTGCGTCAGGTCGCGGATTCGCTCGGCCTCCCCTACGAGACCGTCCGCCGCCGGTTCGTCGAGATGCTGGACCGCGGCGTCGCCAAGCGCGTCGGGCGAGAAGGCTTCATCGTTCCGCAGGAAGTGTTCGCCAAGCCCGAGTTCATGCACAGCCTGCGCCGTTCGCACCAGAGCCTGATGCGCTTTCTGAAAGAGCTGAAGTCGGTCGGCGTGGACGCCAGCTAGCTCTACTCCAAAAGTTCAGAGCATTTTTCGATCCGATAACCGTTTCACACTTATCGGAAAATGCTCTAGCCGCCTCAGGCGCTCTCGCGGACCACCAGCTCCACCGGCGAGATCGTCGAGGGAGAGGCGACCCCCTCCATGCGGCGGAACAGCAGATCGACCATGATCCGCGCGCCCGCCTCCAGGTCCTGACGGATCGTGGTGAGCGGCGGCGCGCTGTGCTGAGCCAGCAGAATATCGTCGAACCCGACCACCGCCACGTCCCTGGGCACGCTCTTGCCCGCCCGCTGCAGCGTCGTCAGCGCGGCCAGGGCCAGGACGTCGGAGAATGCGAACACGGCGTCGAATTCGACACCCGAGGCCAGCAGGCTCTCCATGGCGTTTTGAGCGTCGCCGCGGGTGTAGTGCGACCGGATCACCAGGGCCGGATCGAAGGCGACGCCCGCTTCCTCAAGACCCTTCCGGTACCCCTCGAACCTCTGCGCCGCCTCGGGCGCGTCGATCTCGCCCAGGAAAGCGATCCGGCGCCGCCCTCGCGCGATCAGATGCGACACGGCCAGGCGCCCGCCTTCATGATTGTCGCTGCCCACCAGGCAATAGCGGTGATCTGGAATGGGCACGCCCCAGACGACCATCGGACGATAGGTGTCGGCGACGCTATTGAGCGCTTCATGCTGGGTGCTCTGGCCGATGATCAGAAGGCCGTCGGCGCGGTGGGACTGGATGATCCTATCCAGCCAGCCCGGCTCGGTGGTGATCACCTTGTTCAAGAGCACCAGGTAGTCGCGGCGCGTGATCTCATCGGCGAGGCGGCCGACCATCTCCAGAAAGAACGGATCGGAGATCATCTGCCCGGCTTCGTGGGCCAGGGGGATGATGACGCCGATGGTGTCGGTCTTGCGCAGGCGCAGGCTGCGGGCCGACTGGTTGACGACATAGCCGTGGGTCTGGGCGATCTCGACGATCTGATCCCGCAGGGTTTTCGGGATCAGCGGATTGCCGGCCAAGGCCCGCGACACCGTCGAGATCGATACGCCCGCCATGCGTGCGATATCGGCCATCTTCAGGCGGCCACGCTCGGGAGCCAGAACGAGATCGGGGCTATCCATGACGACCAGGCAGACCTTGCAGACGAGAAACGCCCGCGCGAACGCCGCCGCCGGCCAGGCGGGACGCGCACACGGACATGCATTTCAGAACGCTGGTATCGGCCGAGAGTAAACACGACCTAAGGCTTTATGGTTACGCCGTCACGATCTTAGGTCCTAGCGGTCCATCACCTTGATGATGCGCTTGGACGAGGGGCGGCCCGCCAGGCCTTGGCCGGGGGCGTAGGTGACGATCAGCGAGCCGTCCTTCAGCTGCGCGCCAGGCTTTCGGCCTTCGGTCAGCAGCACGCGCCCGATCTTCGAGAGCAGCGATCTGTCGCCCTTGCGCGCCGCCTGTTCGAACGCTTCGGCCGTCACGATGGCGGAGTCGGCGATCAGGACGGAGGTCTCGGGCCGGGCGTCTTCCAGCGTGGCGAACTCGACCTGGCGCTGGGCGGCCCGGCTGGCGCGATTGGCCGCGATCACCAGGCGCTGGAACAGGGCGGCGATCGACAGGACCGCCGGCGGCTGGATCGAGGTCGCGCGTCCCGACAACGCCACCGCGGCGCCCATGGGCGCGTCGTCGGTAAACAGGATCACGCCGCCCAACTTGGTGACCCGAAGGACCGGCTCGCCCAAGTCGTTGCGATAGATGACGTCGCCGCGCGAGGCGGGCTGGGGCGACAGCACCCAGACCTCGGTGCTGTTGTCGAACTTGATCAGGGGCTGCCGGGCGGCCTTGTCGAAGACGAAGGTCCCGCCCGTTTCGGAGACATAGCGCGCGACCGGCGGGGCCGCCACGCGCCGGGCCTCGGCCGCGCCCTTGTGGCCCAGCAGGGCGTCCCGCAGCGAATGCGGCAACTGCTGAGCGTCGGCCGCCCCCGCCATGAGCATCAGAGCGAGGATCGCCAGGGCCGCTTTCGCCCCGCTCACGCCCAACTCCGCCTTACAGAATTTCATGCGATCCGTACTGCCCGCCGACTGGGGCGAATCTTGGACGGCAAAGCGTCGTTCCCCCGAAGACGGGCGCATGAGGCCAAAACGCCACAGCAGCCGTCAAGCCCGAGTTCGGGGGATGCGGTCCATACGGAGCGGCCGATCAGGCCATGTACTGACCGCCGTTGAGGGTGAGCGTGGCGCCGGTCACGAAACCGGCCCGCTCGCCGGCCAGGAACGAGACCATGTCCGCGATCTCCTCACCCCGGCCCAGGCGGCCGACGGGGATGCCGGCGATGATGCCGGCCAGCACGTTCTCGGGCACCGCAGCCACCATCTCGGTGTCGATATAGCCGGGGCAGATCACGTTGACCGTGACGCCCTTCTTGGCGTTCTCGAGCGCCAGGGCCTTGGTGAAGCCGATCAGGCCGGCCTTGGCCGCCGAATAGTTGGTCTGGCCCATCTGGCCCTTCTGGCCGTTGATCGAGCTGATGTTGATGATCCGGCCCCAGCTGCGGTCGCGCATGCCCTCGATCACCGGGCGGGTCATGTTGAAGGCCGAGTCCATGTTGACCCGGATCACTTCCGACCACTGGTCGTAGGTCATCTTGTGCAGCATGCCGTCGCGGGTGATGCCGGCGTTGTTGACCAGGATGTCGATCGGCCCAAGCTCGGCCTCGACCTTCTTCACGGCGGCCTGGCAGTCGTCGAACGAGCCGACATTGCCCTTCACCACCATCACGCCCAGGTCCTTGGCGCAGGCCTCGGCCGCGGCCTCGTTGCCGGAATAGCCGGCCGCCACCTTGTGGCCGTCGGCGATCAACCGCTCGCAGATCGCCCGGCCGATACCGCGGGTCCCCCCCGTCACGAACGCAACTCTCGTCATTTCTCTCTCCCGATTATTGTTCTTGGTTCTTCGTCACCACGCGCCCGGCTCCAACGCCGAGCGCGCGTCCCCGGTGACTTTTAGGCGGTCAGACCGCCTCGACGCACATGGCCACGCCCATGCCGCCGCCGATGCACAGCGTGGCGAGGCCCTTCTGGGCGCCCGAACGCTTCATTTCGTGCAGCAGGGTGGTCAGCACCCGCGCGCCCGACGCGCCGATCGGGTGGCCGATGGCGATGGCGCCGCCATTGACATTGACCTTGGCCGGGTCGAGGCCCAGCTCGCGGACCACGCACAGCGACTGGGCGGCGAAGGCTTCATTGCTTTCGACCAGATCCAGGTCGGCCACCGTCCAGCCAGCCTTTTCCAGAGCCTTCTTGCTGGCGGGGATCGGCCCCGTGCCCATGATCTCGGGCTCGACGCCGGCGTTGGCCCAGGACGCGATGCGCGCCAGGGGCTTCAGGCCGCGCGCCTTGGCTTCATCGGCGCTCATCAGAACCAGGGCCGCGGCGCCGTCATTGAGGCCCGAGGCGTTGGCGGCGGTGACCGAGCCGTCCTTGGTGAAGGCCGGCTTGAGGCCCGAGATGCTCTCCAGCGTCACGCCGTGGCGGATGTATTCGTCCTTGTCGACGACCGTATCGCCCTTGCGGCCCTTGATCGTGACCGGCGCGATCTCGTCATCGAACTTGCCGGCCTTCTGGGCGGCCTCGGCCTTGTTCTGGCTCGCGACCGCGAAGGCGTCCTGGTCGGCGCGGGTGATCTGCCAGCGCGAGGCGATGTTCTCGGCCGTTTGGCCCATGTGGTAGCCGTGGAAGGCGTCCCACAGACCGTCCTTGATCATCGTGTCGACGAACGACAGGTCGCCCATCTTCTGGCCGCCGCGCAGGTTCTGGGCGTGCGGCGCCTGGCTCATGCTTTCCTGGCCGCCGGCCACGACGACCTTGGCGTCGCCCGCGGCGATCTGCTGGGCCGCCAGCGCCACGGCGCGCAGGCCCGAACCGCACAGCTGGTTCAGGCTCCAGGCGGGGCTCTCGACCGGGACGCCGGCCTTCACCGACGCCTGGCGCGCCGGCCCTTGGCCCGCGCCCGCCTGCAGCACCTGGCCCAGGATCACCTCGTCGACGTCATTCGGCTGCAAGCCGGCGCGCGAGATGGCGGCCTCGATGGCGACCTTCCCCAGTTCCGACGCGGGCAGGCTGGACAGCGCCCCGTTGAATGAGCCGACCGGCGTGCGGGCGGCGGAAACGATGACGACGTCGCTCATGCGATAGCTCCCGTAACGATCCGAAGCGGCGCCTTCGCGATCGCGGCGCCGTTGTTTTTGCAGTGCAGCACCACCTTGCACATCCCTGACGCCTTCGTCATCAGCACATTTTCATGGCTTGATGACGGCTCCAAGTCATCAGACCACTGGCGCCATGCCTTTGCATTCGCGATAGTGCGATGCGAAAAGCGGACGTAACCGCTGTCTAGGGAACGAAATGTCCGAGAACCCTGAAAAAGGCGAAACGGCCGCCGGGACCGAAAAAACGGCCGGCCAGCGCGTGATCATCAAGAAATACGCCAACCGTCGCCTCTACAACACAGCGTCTTCCTCTTACGTCACCCTCGAGCACCTGGCCGAGATGGTGAAGGAAGGCGTCGACTTCGTGGTCTATGACGCCAAGACGAACGACGACATCACCCGCTCGGTGCTGACCCAGATCATCTTCGAGGAAGAGAACCGCGGCGGCGGCCAGAACCTGCTGCCCATCCAGTTCCTCCGTCAGCTGATCGGCTTCTACGGCAACTCCATGCAGGCCTTCCTGCCCTCGTACCTGGAGATGTCGCTGGAGAGCTTCACCAAGCAGCAGGAGCGCCTGCGCGGCCAGCTGGCCAACATGGCGCCGGGCAAGATGCCGGGCATGGGCGTCTATGAAGAGCAGATCCGCCAGAACATGGCGCTGTTCGACCGCGCCATGAAGATGTTCTCGCCGTTCGCCTATGTCCGTCCCGAGGACGCGCCCGCCCCGACGCCCGAGCCGGCGCCGGCCGCGCAGCCCGCCGCGCCGACCGACGACTCGCTGGCCGACCTCAAGCGTCAGCTGGCGGCGATGCAGGAACAGATCGCCAAGCTGGCCACCAAGTCTTAACCACGCCTGGCGAGACCTTCTTAACCGTCCTCTCTCTACCGTCCCTTGCATGAACGGCCCGATCGACCCCATTCGACGCCTTGGCCTCACGCGACGCGCCCTGCCCGCGCCGCGCGACGCCAGCCGTCATGAGGACGCCGAAGAGACCGTTCTTTCGGCCGAGGACGAGGACGAACAGCCCGCCGCCCCTCCGCCGCGCCGCGAAGGCTTCGCCGCCTTCGCCGCCCACCTGATGGGCCAAGTCGGTCAGAAGCGCGGCCTGCGCGGTGGGCAGGAAGTGCTCAACGCGGCCAGATCGACCTATCTCGGCACGGAATATTCCGGTCCCGCCGATCGCCGTCCCAAGGCCGGCCTGATCAAGAAGACCAACATCTAGCGCTTCAACGCGGCCAGTTCGGCTTCCAGGGCGGCGACCCGCGCTTCCAGCGCCGCGATCCGCTGCGCGTCGCTGACCGGCGGCGGCCGCACGCCCGCGCGGGACGCCGCCTCGGCCGCCGGAACGCCTAGAAGCTCCGCGAAAACAGAGACTTCTCGCATCGACAGCTCGCGCTGATCCTTGAACGCCAGGGCCAGCTCGGCCTCGCTCATGCCCGCCGCGGCGGCCAGGACGGCGCGATCCAAGCCCCGCTCGGCCAGGCGCGCGTCATACCAGGCCTGGTCGAAGAACAGGGCCATCAGCGACTGCCTTGGCGTGAAACTTGCTTAACCGCTGGGGAATTCAACGTCGCGAGCCCGTCATGCTGTCCCTCGCCATCCGCATCTTCGACGTCACGATCGTGGCCCTGATCTTCACGGCCCTGACCTAATCTATCCCGACCTCCCCAGCGAATGCCGGGGCCCAGATTCATCCTGAGCGGTTTGGAATGACCCGCCAACACGCCATGAGAGCCGGTTAGGCTCTTGTCTCGATCTTGACCCCGGCATTCGCCGGGGAGATCGGATATGGGGTTAAGCGCTCTCCAGCAGCATCATCGTGCCTTGGCCGCCGTCGGCGCAGATGCTGACGATGGCCCGCTCGCCCTTCGGACGCGAGGCCAACTCCTTCACCGCCTGACTGATGATCCGCGCGCCCGTGGCCCCGAATGGGTGGCCCAGGGCGAGGCTGCCGCCATTGGGGTTCATCCGCTCACGCGGGAAGGCGCCCATCGGCGCGGTCACCCCGGCCTTTTCGCTCAGGAACTTGGCGCTCTCCCAGGCGGCGATGTGCGACAGCACCTGGGCGGCGAAGGCCTCGTGAATTTCCCACAGACCGATGTCGGCATAGGTCAGGCCGTTGCGCGCCAGCATGCGCGGCACGCCGTAGGCCGGCGCCATCAAGAGTCCCTCGTGACGCAGGTCGATCGAGGTGACCTCGTAGTCGATCAGCCGCACCTTGGGCGTCTCTCCGGGCAGGCGCGCCATGCCCGCCGCCGAGCCCACCCAGACCGCGGCCGCCCCGTCGGTCAGGGGCGAGGAGTTGCCGGCCGTCAGCGTGCCCTTGCCGCTGGTCCTGTCGAAGGCGGGGCCAAGCTTGGCCAGCTTCTCCAGCGAGGTGTCCTTGCGCGGGATGCTGTCGCGCCGGGCCTCGCCCACGGGGATGACCAGATCGTCGAAGAAGCCGTTCTCCCAGCCGCGCACGGCGCCCTGATGGCTGGCCAGGGCGATGGCGTCCTGATCGGCGCGGGACAGGTTCCATTCCTTGGCGGTGATCTCGGTGTGCTCGCCCATGGAGAGGCCGGTGACGCGGTTGACCACCTTGGGGATGAAGAGGCGCACGTCCTTCAGGTTCAGCGCGCCCAGCGCCGCCAGCCGCTGCTGGCCGGTCTTGGCGTTCTGGAACTTGCGGATCCAGTCGGAGAGGGCGACGGACAAGCCGAGCTGCACCCGGCTCATGCTCTCGACGCCGCCGACCAGGGCGAGATCGCGGCCGCGTCCGTCGACCATGCCGGCGGCCTCGATCGCGGCGATCATGCTGGTCGAGCACGCCATGACCGTCGAGAAGACCGGGATGGTCGGGTCGCCGCCGGCGTCCAGCAGCACCTCGCGCGCCAGGTTGCTCCAGGTCAGGTTCGGGATGACCGTACCCCAGACCGCGAAGTCGGGCTTGGCCTTGGCCAGCATCGCCTTGACCACCGGGACCGACAGACTGATCGCGTCATGACCGGCCAGGGCGCCGTCGACCTTGGCGAAGGGGCTGCGAACGCCCGAGGCGAGCCAGACGCCAGCGGCGGAAGAGGAGGAGACGGCGGCCATGGCGAAAGCTCCGAAGCGACGGAATGTCCTCGCCTATATGGGATCGCTGCCCGCCGCTTGTCGAATTTCGTCGTCCCGACGACTTCAACCTTTGCACGCGCGCGCTGGGCGGCTTAATCGGCGATCATGAGCACCGAACAAGACCTCGACGCCCAAAGCCTGGACGCCAAGAAGGCCCGCGCCCGGGCATGGTTCGAAAGCCTGCGCGACCAGATCTGCGCCGAGTTCGAGCGCCTGGAGGACGAGGCCCCGGCGGACCTCTATCCCGGCGCGCCCGGCCGCTTCGAGAAGAAACCTTGGACCCGCGAAGCCGGCGGCGGCGGCGTCATGGGCATGATGCATGGCCGCCTGTTCGAGAAGGTCGGCGTCCACGTCTCGACCGTGCACGGGACCTTCACGCCCGAGATGGCCAAGAACATGCCGGGCGCCGACCAGGATCCGCGCTTCTTCGCCACCGGCATCAGCCTGATCGCGCACATGACCAACCCGCGCGTGCCGGCCGTGCACATGAACACCCGCTTCATCGCCACGACCAAGAGCTGGTTCGGCGGCGGCGGCGACCTGACGCCGCTGCTGGGCTACCAGCGCCAACAGGACTTCCCGGACGCCATCGACTTCCACGCCGCCTACCAGCGCGCCTGCGACAAGTACGATCCGGCCTGGCATGCGAAGTACAAGGCCTGGTGCGACGAGTACTTCTTCCTGCCGCACCGGAACGAGCCGCGCGGCGTCGGCGGCATCTTCTACGACCACCACGACAGCGGCGACTGGGAGCGCGACTTCGCCTTCACCCAGGACGTCGGCCGCGCCTTCCTCGAGATCTATCCGACGCTGGTGCGTCGCCGGATGGGAGAGAGCTGGACGCCGGAAGAACGCGAACAGCAGCTGGTCCAGCGCGGCCGCTATGTCGAGTTCAACCTGCTCTATGACCGCGGCACGACGTTCGGCCTCAAGACCGGCGGCAATGTCGAGTCGATCCTCAGCTCCATGCCGCCGGCGGTGAAATGGCCCTGATCAGGGCCTGGAAGCCGCCTGCGCCAGGAAGCGGTTGATCCACTCGGCCATCCGGGCGCGGTCGTTCGCCTGGCTCAGGCTGGCGATCGCCGCGTCGGCCTGTTCCTCGGAAAAGCGCGTCCCGCGGCGAGCCTCGATCAGGGCCTTGGCGTAGGCCGGATCGAACTCCGGGTGGAACTGCATCGAGATCGCCCTGGCCTCGTCGTAGGACAGGATGCCGTAGGGCGTGAAGGCGCTGCCGCCCAGAACGCGGGCGCCCATCGGAAGCTCGACGACCTGGTCCTGATGCGAGGCGGGCACGGCCACCGCATTGGCGCCGTCCATCCACGGGGCGGGATCGACCACGTCATAGGCGTGCAGGCCGACGCCCCAACCCTTGTCGGACTTCACGACCTTGCCGCCGAAAGCCTCGGCCATGATCTGGTGGCCAAAGCAGACGCCGACCAGCGGCGTCCCGCCCTTGGCCTGGCGCAGAAACGTCTTGAGGGGCTCGATCCACGGCAGCGGGTCATAGACGCCGGCCGCCGAGCCGGTGATCACATAGGCGTCGTTCTCGGCCGGGTCCGTGGGCAGCTCGCCGCGCTGGACGTCGTAGGCGCGGTAGATGTGGCTAGACCCCAGCAGCGCCTGGAACATCGCGCCATAGCCGCCATAGGCTTGCAGCAGATCGCCCGGCGGTTCGCCGGTCTCGAGCAGCCCGATCTTCAAGCGCGTCTCCGTCATCTGGCTCAATAGACCATGCCCTGGGCGACGGCCTTCAGGCGTTCGATGACGCTGAACTTGTCCTCGATGAAGTCCTGGTCGATCCACCAGAGCTCGACCTCGCGCATCACCTTGCCGACCATCGGCCCCTTGGGCACGCCGGCCTTCAGGATTTCCTCGCCGGACAGCGGCAGGGCGGGCGGCGTCCAGGTCTCGGCCAGGGCCAGCAGCGCGCGCCACTGCGGCGCGGTCGAGGCGCGCTCCGAGGCGGCCCAGGCGAGCTTGACCTGGTCGCGGAAGGCGCGCGGGCCGATCGCGTAGATCGCCCGGCGAGCCTCGCGCGGGCTCATCCACGAGACGATCCTCGGACCGTCGGTCTTGGCCTCGACGATGCGATCGCGGTCGGCGTTGGACAGGCGCAGGCGCTCGGCCAACGCCTTGGCCTCCCCGTCGTCGGGCGTCATGGCGGCGAAGCGCAGCAGGGCGTCGGTCTCGAACAACTGCTCGGTCTCGATGGCGACCAGGGCGTCGAAGCGGGCTAGCGACTGCACCGTCGGCAGGATCGCGGCCAGGATACCGGTGGCGGCCATCAGGCGGAAGGCGGGGCGCGGATCATCGGCGGCCAGCGTCTTCAGCAGCTCCTTCTGAATGCGCTCGGCCGTGCCGCCCAGCAGCATGTCCTTCAGCGCCGCGCAGGCGGCCAGGGCCTCGGCGTCCGGCTCGCCCCGGCCGTACCAGGCCTGGAAGCGGAAGAAGCGCAGGATGCGCAGATAGTCCTCGCGGATGCGGGTCATCGGATCGCCGACGAAGACCACCCGTCCCGCCCGCGCATCTTCGATACCCTGACCGACCGGATCGTAGACCCTCCCCTCGGCGTCCGCGTAGAGGGCGTTGAACCGGAAGTCGCGGCGCTCGGCGTCCTCGGCCCAGTCCAGGGTGAAGGCGACCACCGCCCGGCGGCCGTCGGTGGCGACGTCGCGGCGCAGGGTCGTGACCTCATAGGGCCGACCGCCGGACAGCGCCGTGACCGTGCCGTGCTCGACGCCGGTTGGTACGGCGCGCAGCCCGGCCTGCTCGATCGCCTCGATGATCTGGTCCGGCGTCAGGGTGGTGGCGATGTCGACGTCGTCGACCGGCTTGCCCATCAGGGCGTTGCGAACGCAACCGCCGACGAAGCGCGCGCAGCCAGCGCCGCCCTTGGCCTCGAGGGCGGCGATCACCGCCTGAGTCTGGGGCAGCGCCATCCAGGGGGGCACGCCGATCGATACGCCGCTCAAGCCTTGTTCTCCCTCAGCCCGTCAGCGCCTCGGGCGCGTCGTCATACAGCCGCTCATACAGCGACCGCAGCATGCCCGCCGTCGCGCCCCAGATGAAGCGGTCGTTCCACGGCATGGCGTAGAAGTGCCGCCGCTCGCCGCCGGGCGCCTCGCGGTGCTGGCGCTGGTGGTTGGCCGGATCCATCAGGAAGTCGAACGGCGTCTCGAAGACGTCCGCCACCTCTTCCGGACTAGGGACGAAGGTCGCGCGCGGGTCGATGAAGCCGACCACCGGCGTCACGTGGAAGCCGGTCACGGTCTGGTAGCCATGCAGCAGGCCCGCAAGGGTCACGCAGGCCGGGTCGAGGCCCACCTCTTCGTTGGCCTCGCGCAGGGCCGTGGTCCAGGGCGTCTCGCCAGGGTCGCAGCGGCCGCCCGGAAAGGCGATCTGGCCGGTGTGGCTGCGCAGGGTGTCCGAGCGCCGGGTCAGCAGGACGGTCAGGCCCTCCTCATGCTCGACCAGCCCGACCAGCACGGCGGCGGGACGCAGGGCGTGGGGATTATCGACCTTCAGGCCCGGATTGAGATCGAAGTCCGACCGCAGCGGATTGGCGAGGCTGGGATCGTATTGGTCGATCGGGTCGAGGCGGCTGGCGATCCAGGCGCGGCGTTCGTCTCGCGTCATGCCGGCGCTGACCCCGGAGGCGCGATCGGGAAGAAGGCGCCGTTCGACGTCACGCCCCAGACGCCGTCCTTCGGCGTCGCCAGTTCGGCCAGCTCGTAGAACACCGGCCGGGCGATCAGGGCTTCAAGGCCGCGACGCACGTGCACATAGGGCCGCGGCTCGCCGGTCGCCGGGTCGATCTCGACGCGGATGGCGTTGTCGGGACCGGCGACGACGGTATCGCCGACATTGGTCTGGAAGACGAGCGTGTCGCCCTCCTGGTCGACGCGCGTGGCGATGAACGGCGCGTCCTCGACCGTGATCTTCATCTTCTCGACGGGCGTGACCAGGTGATAGCCGTCCGGGTCGAGCCGCAGGACCGTCGAGAACAGCCGCACCAGCGCCTCGCGGCCGATGGGCGTGCCCTCGTGGAACCAGGTCCCGTCCTTGGCGATGCGGATGTCGATCTCGCCGCAATGAGGGGGATTCCACAGCCATACCGGCGGCAGGCCGCGTTCGCCGGAGGCCCCCGCGTCCTTGGCGGCCTGGGCGACGCCTTCCAGGCCAGTCTTGGCGGGCGCGTCGGTCATACCGATCAGTTAGGCCGTCCCGCCGTCCGGCTCAAGCGATCATGACGTCGCGCGTTGGCCCGGCGCGATGGCGACGGGACCCGAGAGCCCCTCGTCGCCGCCCTCGCGCAGCGGCAGCAGCAGCACCCGGCGCTGATCCACCGGCCCCGGCATGGTCACATCGGCCGTGTGGGCGTTGGTGAAGCCGATGCGGCCGAAATAGGGGCCATCGCCGACCAGCAGCACCGCGCGCCAGCCGGCCGCGCGGGCGGCCTCGCAGGCGCTCTCGACCAGGGCCTGGCCCAGGCCCGCGCTGCGCTCATCCGGATCGACGGCCAACGGGCCGAGGAAGGCCACGGCCTCGCCGCCGATCGTCACCGGCCACATCCGGCAGCAGCCCACCGGCCGCCCGTCCCGCAAGGCGACGAACGAGCAGTCGGCCAGCAGGGTGTTGCCCTCGCGCAGGCGCTCGGACGACTTGGCGAAACGGCCAGGGCCGAACACCCGGTCGATCAGGGCGGTGACGGAGGCCTCCATCGCCGGGGTCTCAAGGACCAGCGGCGGATAGGCGGGCGAAGTGTCGAGGGTCTTTGGAACGGAGGTCATCGGCCTTCGGGAAATGCGAAAGAACGTCGGGGGCTCCCGACGCGAAGGCGCGAGGGGAGAGGTTCAGATCGTGGCGCGTTCGCGCGGCATTCGTCGCAGGCGTCGCATGCCTGGCTTCCCTCGTGGTTAGGATCGCGGCTTCGCCACGCTCCAAAGGCTCCAATTGGTGCGCGCGCTGTAGGGCCAAGACTTTTCCAGGTCAACAACGTTGCGGCCTCGGAGCTTCGCCCTATGTTGCGACCCAATGTCCGATCCCGCCTCAGCCGACGCCGCCGACACGTCTACCCGCGCCTTGTTGCGGGAGCGTGACTTCCTCCTGTTCTGGGTGGCGCGGTTCAGCTCGACCCTGGGCGTGCAGATCCAGTCGGTGGCCCTGGGATGGCAGGTCTACGCGATCGCCCGCATGACCAAGTCGGTTGGCGAGTCGGCCTTCATGGTCAGCATGATCGGCCTGGCGCAGTTCCTGCCGCTGTTCCTGCTGACCTTGGTCGCCGGCGAGACGGCGGACCGCCGGACCCGCAAGCTGATCGTCGCCGCGACCCTGGCCCTGGACGCCGTCAGCGCCGGCGTCCTTCTGGTCCTGGCCCTGATGGGCTCGCACCAGCTGTGGCCGATCTTCGCGATCTCGGTGATGTTCGGGGCCAGCCGCGCGTTCCTGTCGCCGGCCAGCAGCGCCATGGGCCCGATGCTGGTGCCGCGCCCCCTGCTGCCGCGCGCCATCGCCTGGAACTCGCTGTCCTGGCAGGCCGGCTCGATCGTCGGCCCCGCCCTGGGCGGCCTGCTGCTGATCCACTCCCCGGCCCTGGCGTTCGGCGCGTCGTTCGGCCTGTACCTGACGGCCGCCTCTCTGGCCCTGCTGATCCGCAAGACCACCAAGCCCGAGCAGCAGCCTGGCTCGCGCATGGAGCTGATCAAGGAGGGCCTGTCCTACGTCTGGAACAACAAGATCGTGTTCGGCTCGATCTCGCTGGACCTGTTCGCGGTGATCCTGGGCGGGGCCACCGCCCTGCTGCCGGTGTTCGCCAAGGACGTCCTGCACATCGGTCCCGGCGGCTTTGGCCTGCTGCGCGCCTCGCCCGCGATCGGAGCCACCCTGGTCGGCCTCTATCTCGCCGCCAACCCGATCCGCCGCAACGCCGGCCTGATCATGTTCTCGGGCGTCGCCGTCTTCGGCCTGGCGACCGTGATCTTCGGCCTGTCCAAGGTGGAGTGGCTGTCGGTGGCGGCGCTCGCGGTGCTGGGCGGCGCCGACATGCTGTCGGTCTATGTCCGCCAGACCCTGGTCCAGATCGTGACGCCCGACGCCATGCGCGGCCGCGTCGCCGCCGTCTCGGGCGTGTTCATCAGCGCCTCCAACGAGCTCGGCGAGGTCGAGAGCGGCGCGGCGGCCTGGCTGCTGGGCCCGGTGGGCGCGGCGGTGTTCGGCGGCGTGGGGGCCATGGCCGTCACCGGGCTTTGGGCCTTCCTGTTCCCCGACCTGCGCAAGGCCGACCAGCTGGAATAGGCGTCACCCGCCAGCCAGCTTACGCAGCGCCTCGCCGGTGAGCCGGCGGATGATCCACTCGTCCATCGAGGCCGCGCCGAGGCTGTCGTAGAAGGCGATCGACGGCGCGTTCCAGTCGAGCACCGACCACTCCAGGCGGCCGAGGCCCTCGTCGACGCAGCGCCTGGCGAGGTTGGCCAGCAGCGCCTTGCCCGCCCCCGCGCCTCGCGCGGCGGGCCGGACGAACAGGTCCTCCAGATAGATCCCGTGGCGGCCGACGAAGGTCGAGTAGTTGTAGAACCACAGGGCGAAGCCGACCGGCTCGCCGTCCAGCTCGGCGATGTCGGCGAAGGCGCGCGGCTGGGCGCCGAACAGCGCCGCCTCGGTGTCGGCTTGCGTCGCCTCGACCGTGTCGAGCAGCTTTTCATACTCGGCCAGATCGAGGATGAATTGGTGGATCAGCGCCGCGTCGGCGGGCGTGGCGGGGCGGACACTAACGGGCATGGCGGTCTCTGCGGACTATCGGGACTTCGTTCTGGAGCAATTGGCGCCACTGGGCCAGGTCACCGCCCGCCGGATGTTCGGCGGCGTCGGGATCTACGCCAACGGCCTGTTCTTCGCCCTGATCGACGACGATGTCCTCTACCTGAAAGGCGACGATTCGCTGAAGCCGGAGTTCGAGGCCGCCGGCTGCCACGCCTTCGCCCCGTTCGGCGCCGACAAGCCGATGAGCTACTGGACCGCCCCGACGGAGGCGTTGGACGACCAAGACATCCTGCTGGACTGGGCGCGGAAGTCGCTCAAGGTGGCCGCTAAAAAACCCTCTCCCAAGGGGAGAGGGCGGGGCCCGCGCTGAAAGCGTGGGAGGGAGAGGGGTCAGACGTCGACCGGCGAAACCCCTCACCTCCCACCGCTTCGCGGCGGGTCCCTCCTCTCCCTCTGGGAGAGGGTTCAAATCAACCGATCTTGACCCCCGGCGGCGGGACGCTGTCCTCGGGCACGAAGAAGTCCGGCATCAGGGCGGCGGTCGGATCGACCTTGTAGTGATCGAAGTCGCGGACCCCCTCGCCGTACAGGAAGGTGTCGTCGATCAGGAACTGGCCCGAGAAGTCGCGCGAAGGCTTGTTGAAGATCGCATAGGCCGCGTCGGCCATGATCTCGGGCGTACGGCAATGGCGCAGCCCTTCCTCGCCGGCCAGGGCGAACTGGATGGCGGCGGTGGCGATGCCGGTGCGGGGCCAGAGAGCATTGAAGGCGATGCCGTCGCTCTTGAACTCCTCGGCCATGCCCAGCACGCACATCGACATGCCGAACTTGGCCATGGTGTAGGCCACGTGCGGCCCGAACCAGCGCGGCGACATGTCCAGCGGCGGCGACAGCATCAGGACGTGCGGGTTCTCGGCCTTCTTCAGGTACGGGATGCAGGCCTTGGTGGTCAGGAACGTGCCGCGCGTATTGATCTGGTGCATCAGGTCGTAGCGCTTCATGTCGGTCGACAGCGTGCCGGTCAGCGAGATGGCCGACGCGTTGTTCACGCAGATGTCGATCCCGCCGAACGTGGCGACGGCCTTCTCGACCGCTTCCTGGACATTGGCCTCGTCACGGACGTCGACGACCAGCGGCAAGGCCTTGCCGCCGGCGGCCTCGATCTCGGCGGCGGCGGTGTAGACGGTGCCCGGCAGCTTGGGATGCGCCTCGGCGGTCTTGGCCGCGACCACGACATTGGCGCCGTCGCGCGCGGCGCGCAGGGCGATGGCCAGGCCGATGCCGCGCGAGGCGCCGGTGACGAACAGGGTCTTGCCCTTGAGGCTCATGGCTTGTCTCCGCTTCAGGCGTCGGCGCCGGTGGTCTCGACCGAAAGCGCCCACAGCCGCTCGGCCGCCTCGGGATCGAGGGCGTGGGGCATGACGCCGACCCACGGCTGTTCCTTGCTCCACGGGACCGCCTGATTGCAATCCTCGAGATAGAGACCGCCAACGCCTTCCAGTTCGTCGCCAACCGCGGCCCAGACGCTGGTGGCCGCGCCCTGCTCGGTCGTCTTGAAGCCCTCGCGCGGTTGGTCGTTCTCGTCCAGCCAGCCGAGCGCGCGCTGTTCCTCGATCGGCAGGTGGCGTTGCAGCGGGGTCATGATGCCGCCGGGCATGACGGCGTTGGCGTTGACGCCCTTGTCCCTGAACCGCTTGTCGAAGCCGACCGCGAACAGGCTGTTGGCCGTCTTGGCCTGGCCGTAGGCCTCCCACTTGTCGTAGGGCCGGGTCAGGTAGTTCGGGTCCTCGAAGTTCACGGGCGAGCGGCGATGGCCAATCGAGGACAGCGACACCAGCCGCGAGCGATGGCCGGAGTGCTCGGCCCCGTCGACCAGGTTCGGGGCCAGCAGCACCGACAGCAGGAAGTGGCCGAAGTGGTTCGTGCCGATCTGCATCTCCAACCCGTCGACCGTGCGCGACAGCGGGCAGGCCATGACGCCGGCGTTGTTGATCAGCAGGTTCAGGCGGCGGTCGCCCCAGCGATGGGCGAAGTGGCGGACGGCTTCCAGGCTGGAGAGGTCCAGCATGCCGAAGCTGACCCGCTTCATGCCGACCTCTTCGTTGATCTGGTTGGCGACCTCCTCGCCCAGCTCCGGCTTGCGGGCGGCGATGATGACTTCCGCGCCGGCGTCTGCCAGGGCCCGCGCCGTCTCGACCCCGATGCCGGTGGCCGCGCCCGTGACGATCGCCACCTTGCCGGAAAGGTCATGGCCCGCAGCCACCTCGCGCGCCGTCGACTTGGCCCCGAAGGGCGAGGTGATCCGATCCGCCATGGCGATCCTCCCAGATCGTGCTGTTGCGGGGAGAGCTTAGCCCACCTTCGTGAAGTCCGCAGGCCTGCGTTCCATGAAGGCCATGAACGCCTCGCGCGCCTCGGCGGTCTGCAGGCGGGCGGCGAACTCGGCGCCTTCGACGTCCATCAGGGCGGCGATCTTCTCGGCGTCGCGCATGAGGCGCTTGGTGGTGGTCAGGGCGCCCAGCGGACGCTTGGCCAGCTGGTCGGCGGCGGCGCGCGCCCTGGTCCGCAGCTCGCTGGCCTCGACTGCGGCGTTGGCGAGGCCCCAGGCCACGGCCGTGGCCCCATCCACCGCCTCGCCCAGGGCGAACATGGCGTAGGCGCGGGCGTGGCCGATCCGGGCGGGCAGCAGCCAGCTGGAGGCGGCTTCCGGCACTAGGGCCAGGTTGACGAACGGCACGGTCAGCCGCGCGTCCGGCGTCACATAGACGAGGTCGCAATGCAGCAGCATGGTCGTGCCGACGCCGACCGCCTGTCCCTGCACGGCGGCGACCAGCGGCCGTGTGGCGTGGGCCAGGGCCTTCAGGAACCGCCACACGTGGCGCTCGCCCGTGAAGCTGCCGGTGGCCTGGGCCGCGAAGTCCTGCAGGTCGTTGCCCGCGGTGAAGCTGTCGCCGTCGGCCTGAAAGACCACGACGCGGATCGCCGGGTCCTTCTCCGCGCGCTCCAGGCCGTCGGCCAGCGCGCCGTACATGGCGTTCGAGAGGGCGTTCTTCTTCTCCGATCGCGCCAGGGTGAGGGTCATCACCCCCGCGTCGATCTCAACCTTTACGAGGTCCGTCATGTCAGGCGTCTCCCTTGGGGAACTTGGTCTGCAGGCTGGCCAGCCAGCGCGCGACCACGTCGATTTCGTCTTCCGTGAAGCCTTCGACCAGCTGGGCCTTGATCCCCTGAAGGCCAGCCTTGGCCTCTTCCCGCGCCGCGTGGCCCCTGTCGGTCAGGTGCAGGCGCATGGCTCGGCCATCCTTGGAGTCCGCGCGGCGCTCGACCAGCCCGGCCTTGGTCATGCGGTCGATCAGGCCGGTCATGGCCGAGGGCGCCAAGTCAAGAGCGTCCGCCGCCTCGCCGATCAAGGCCCCGTCGCGCTCGCCGAGATAGAACAGCACGCCCGACTGCGCCGCGGTCAGACCGCCCTTCGCCGCCATCCTGGCTTCCAGCCAGCGCTGCACGCGCCGATGGCCGGCGTTGAGCAGGAAGATCAGGCGGCGGTCTTGCGCGACAGGCATGGGCCAAGCGTCATGCTTCGCACGCGAAATGTCAAACGTGCGTTTTTAGTCTTCGCTAGAAATCGCCGCGTACCACGCGACGCCCTCGCCGTCGGTCGTGCGCTCGATCCGGCCGCGGCGGATCAGGCAGTTGAGGTGCGCCAGCGCCTCGCCCGTCGCCATGCCCAAGAGGTCCGGACCGATCGGCCGGGCGAACAGCGCGCCGAAGGTGTCGACCACCCGCTTGGGCTCGGCCAGCTTCTTCTCCAGCCGCGCCAGTCCGCGCTCGTGCCCCGAGATCAGGCCGTCGATCCGCGTGTGCAGCCCTTCGAACGGATCGTTGTGGGCCGGCAGGACGATCACATCGTCTGGAACCGTCGCCTTGACCTTGGCCAGGGAGCGCAGCCAGTCGCTCAGCGGGTCGGCGTCCGGCTCGGTCGGGAACACCGAGACGTTCGACGAGATGCGCGGCAGCACCTGGTCGCCCGAGATCAGGATGTTCAATTCAGGGCACCAGAGGCAGGCGTGGTCGGGCGAGTGCCCCTGCCCCGTGACGACCGTCCAGGTCCGGCCGCCGATCTCGAAATGCTCGCCGTCGGTCAGGCGACGATAGCTGTCGGGCAGGGCGTAGATCGCCTTGCCGAAGCCGCCGAAGCGGGCCTTGTAGTTCTCGATCGCGTCCTCGTCCCAGCCGGCGGCGCGGAAGAACTTCACGCCGTCCTCGGGCGCCTCGCGGCCGGTGTCGGCCACCAGCATCCGGCACTGGAAGTACTCCAGCCGCGTCATCCAGAGGCGGCAGTCAAACTTGCGCGTGATCCAGCCCGCCAGGCCGATATGGTCAGGATGCAGATGGGTGACGATGACCCGAGTGATCGGCCGACCGCCCATGGCCCCCGCGAAGGCCGCGCGCCAGGCCTGGCTGGTCTCGCGCGTCTGCACGCCGGTGTCGACGATCGCCCAGCCCTCGCCATCCTCGATCGCCCAGACATTGATGAACTGCAGCGACCCGCCCAGCGGCATGCGCAGCCAAAGCACGCCCGGAGCGACCTCGACCGCTTCGCCCGAGCCCTGCTCCGGCGCCGTCTCGAACGGATAGACCAGGCGCCCAGCCTTCTTGGGCGCTTCGGCCTCGCCGCCCGCCTCGTCCTCGAACCCGTCGCGCATTCCGTCCCCTAACCCATTTTTTGCCCGCGAGGGCCGTCAAGATCGCGCCTATGTCGGACGGTATCTTGACCCCCGATGCAAGCACGCGCTTATGTCCGCGCGAGGAATCCACCCAGGAGATGTTTCCCATGAGGCCTTTCGCGATCGGCCTGTCGGCCGCCCTCGCGGTCGCCATTCTCGTGCCGGCCGCCGTCATTTCGGCGCCGAAGGAAGAGAAGGGCAAGCCCGCCGCCATCGACGCCAAGGCGCGCGAGATCGGCATGAAAGAAGCCCCGGCCGTCATCCAGGCCAGCGGCGCGGGCTGCACGGTTTCGGACGCCCGCTTCATCGGCGAGGACAAGAAGGCCGGCGCCAAGTACTACGAAGTCGCCTGTAGCGAAGGCATGGGCTTCGCGGCGATCGCCAAGAAGGACGCCGCGCCGCAGGTCTACACCTGCCTCGAATCGAGCCAGCCGGGTCCGGACGGCAAGGTCGGCGGCCTGGCCTGTATCCTGCCCGGCAACGCCAACCAGGGCGCGGCCCTGGCGCCCTACGTCAAGAAGGGCGGCGTGAGCTGCGATATCGAGAACACCCGCGCCATCGGCTCGGGCGCCAAGAACTCGTACTTCGAAGTCGCCTGTAAGGGCGGCTCGGGCTACATCGTCCAGACCGTCGCGCCGCTGAACATCAACGGCGACGTCTCGGTCAACAGCTGCCTGCTCTACGAAGAAGGCGGCAACGTCAGCTGCAAGCTGACCACCCGTCAGACCCAGCTGAACGTGGTCGACACCCTGAACAGCGCGGCGAACACCAACTGCGCGATCAAGGATCGCCGCTACGTGCTCAGCACCAAGAGCGACAACTACTTCGAAGTCGCCTGCCAGGACGGCAAGGGCTACGTCTATCAGCAGACGGCGGCCACCGGCGCCTTCGCCCGCTCGATCCCCTGCGCCCAGGCCGGCTTCGTCGGCGGCGGCTGCACCATGACCGACGCCGTCGCGGCCCAGACCGAGCAGGCGGGCTTCTACACCAAGCTCGCGACCAAGGCCGGCTTCCCCTGCGACGTCGAGAAGTACGGCATGCTGCCGACCAACGACCCGAAGAAGGAAGTCGTCGAGCTGAAGTGCAAGGGCAGCGACGTCGGCGGCATCGCCGTCTTCACCGCCGCCGACGGCAAGGTCTTTGACTGCGTCACCGCCGAGCTGAACGGCTACCGCTGCTCGTTCACCAAGAAGGACACGCAGTTCGCTCGCCTGACCAAGGACCTGGTCGGCTTCAACAAGTCCTCGTGCACCGTTTCGGACGCCCGCATCATCGGCGCGACCGAGACCGAAGGCTTCGTCGAAGTGGCGTGCTCGGACGGCCTGCCGGGCTGGGTGCTGGGCTATCCGATCGGCGTCGCCAAGCCGGCCGCCAAGGAGTTCCTGTCCTGCGTGCAGGCCAAGGGCATCGGCGGCGGCTGCAAGCTGCCGACCAACAAGGTCAAGGGCTGATCCCAGCCCTCCAGCCTGAATGAGGAAGGCCCGCCGGGAGCGATCCCGGCGGGCCTTTTCTTTTAGCCCATCGCCGCTTCGATCAGCCGGGGCCCCGGCGTCGCCATCGCCCGGGCGAACGCCTCGTCGAAGGCCTCCGCCGTCTCGGCGCGCTCGGCGGCCATGCCCATGCCCTGGGCCATCTGGACCCAGTCGATGCGCGGATCGCCGAGATCCAGAAGCTTCGAGGCCGCCGGTCCGGGATTGCCCGCCCCCGTCCGCCCCAGCTCGATGCCGAGGATCCGGTAGGCGTGGTTGGCGAAGACGACGACCGTGACGTCGAGCTTCTCGCGCACGATCGTCCAGAGTCCCTGCACCGTGTACATGCCCGCGCCGTCGCCGGTCAGGGTCAGGACCTTGCGGTCCGGACAGGCCACCGCCGCGCCGATCGCCAGCGGGATGCCCTGGCCGATCGCGCCGCCGGTCAGGGACAGCCAGTCATGGGCTCGCGCGCCGCGGGTCTGGGTGAAGATCGGCAGGCCCGCCGTCACCGCGTCGTCCGAGATCACGGCGTCCGTCGGCATGTGGCGCGCCACCGAAGCGCCGATCGCCCAGGCGTCCAGTCGCCCCGAGGGAGCGTCGGGCGCCGCGTAGGTCTCGACCGTCGCCTGCGCCGGCGCGCCGACCGCATCCGCCAGCGCCGTCAGCGCCGCCGTCGCGTCGACCTCGCGGCCGCACAGGGTTTCGACCGAGCAGCCCTCGGGCGTCAGCACGCTGGGGCGGTCGGGATAGGCGAAGAAGGCGACCGGTCGCTGGGTCGAGACCAGGATCATCAGGTCGACGCCGTCGAGGTCCTTCAGGGCCTGCTCGGCGAAATAGGGCAGCTTGTCGGGACGGAACCGCCCCTCGCCCCGCGCCTGGCGGGCGGTGAAGGTGTCGGTCAGCACCCGGACGCCGTGGGCGGCGAGGCGCCCGGCGGCGGCCAGCGCGGCCTCGCCGCAAGCGCCCGAGCCCAGCAGCAGGACCGGCTTCTTGGCGAACCCCAGAGCCTTGGTCGCGGCTTCGACGGCGGCGGGGTCCGGCGCGGCGAAGGCGGGCGGCGTCACGATCGGCCCCTTCACGGTCGCCTCGTTCCAGGCCGCGTCGGCCGGCAGGATCAGGCAGGCGCCGCCGCCGGGCGTTCCATAGCTGGCGACGATCGCCTCGGCGGCCAGGGGCCCGACGCTGTCGGCGCTTTCGGCCGACTTGACCCAGATCGAATTCGGCGCGGCCAGGGCGGCGATGTCGCTGTTCAGCGGCGCGTCAAAGCCGCGATGATAGGTGGCGTGGTCGCCGATCACGTTGACCACCGGCGTGAACGCCCGCCGGGCGTTGTGCAGGTTGGCCGCGCCGTTGGCGTAGCCGGGTCCCAGGTGCAGCAGGGTGCAGGCGGGCTTGC
Source organism: Caulobacter sp. CCH9-E1 (assembly GCF_001556515.1). Lineage (GTDB taxonomy): Bacteria > Pseudomonadota > Alphaproteobacteria > Caulobacterales > Caulobacteraceae > Caulobacter. The sequence goes on from NZ_LSJA01000052.1 coordinate 48,426, forward strand.
CGGCCATGCGGCCATAGCCGTCGGCGGCGCCGGTCGCGACACCCTCGAACAGGCAGAGCACGCTGCGCATGCGCGGCTCGCGATCCAGGGCCGAGACGAACTGCATCTCGCTGGTGCCGGGGTTGGCGAAACAGGCGGTGACGCCGTTGTCGGCCAGGGTGGTGATCAGGGCGTCCGCGCCGTTCATGGTCTTCTCCGTACCGTCGCCCATCCTTCCGACATTTCCGCCAAGTCACGCAACACCATTGCGCGACCAAGCCGCGGCGAGGCATCGTGGCGGCCGCGAGCATCGCCGACAGGGCGAGCCGTGCTGAGGGGGAAACGGATCATGTCGCAGGGCAGCCTGGCGCGTTGGGCGCTGATCGCCTCGATCATTGGAGGCGTCAGTTATGTCGCCAGTTGGGGCCTGTCGTTGTCGACGCCGGCCGAGGTGCTTTGGAAAGGCGCGGGCGTCGGCCTGCTGGCGGTCTATGCGGGCCTGAAGGCGCGCTCGACCGACGGCTGGCTGCTGACGGCGGTGATGGCCCTGGGCGCGCTGGGCGACGTGCTGCTGGTGACCTCGGGCCTGACCATCGGGGCCCTGGCCTTCCTGGCCGGCCATCTCACGGCGATCGTCCTCTATGCCCGTAACCGGCGAGGGGCCTCGATCCCGGCCTTGCTGGCGGCCGCCGCCTTCATCCCCGTGGTCGTCGGCGTCGCCTTCCACCTGCCCGCCGACCGGGCCGGCGCGCCGGGCGTGGCGCTGTACGCCACCGGTCTTTCCGCGATGGCCGCCTCCGCCTGGCTGAGCCGCTTTCCGCGCGGTCAGGTCGCCCTGGGCGCCCTGATGTTCGTGATCTCCGACCTGTTGATCTTCGCCCGCGGCGGCCTGCTGCCGGAAACCTTCGCCACCGGCTTGGCGGTGTGGGGGCTGTACTACGCCGGCCAGCTGCTGATCTGCCTGGGCGTGACTCGCGCGCTCACTTCTCCTTCCGACCTCCCCGGCGAATGCCGGGGCCCAGATCCAGCCTGAGCGGCTGGAGTGTTCGCGCTCTCCGATCCGAACGATCTCTCCCAAGTTGGCGGGTTCGATCTGGGCCCCGGCATTCGCCGGGGAAGTCGGCTTAGAAAACGAGAATTCCCTCATCCGGCGCCGCCGCGAACAGCCGCTCCAGCTCGGTCGGCCGGCGCTCGCGGGCCAGGGCCTGGTTGATGTAGCCCTTGTCGGTCAGCTCGCCGCTGGCCGCGTCGGGCGCCCCGTCGAGGACCAGGGCCCGGGCGATCCGACCTGTCCCGCCCTTGGCCTGCTGGTTGTAGGCCGTCAGCCGTTCGGCGATCGCCGCCCGTACGGCCGCATCATCCCCCAGCCGCCCACAGGCCTTGGCGTCGAGGAACAGCATCAGGCCGATTCCCTCGCGCCCCTCGCCGCAGACGATGGCGTCGGAGACGAGACCCCCCAGCGCCGAGACCACCGCCACACGCAGCGCCCCGGCCGCGACGAAGGCGCCGCTGGCCAGCTTGAAGTTCTCGACCAGACGCCCGTCGAAGACGAGACCCGCCGAGGGGGCCTCCGGATCGGCCAGCCGCGCCGCGTCGCCGAGCCGATAGAAGCCGTCCTCGTCGAAGGCCTGGGCCGTGGCTTCCGGCTGGTCCAGATAGCCCGGCGAGACCTGCGGCCCCTTCACGCGGATCTCGAACTTGCCGCCCTCGCCCGCGGGGACCAGCTTCACCGCCGTGCCCGGCGTCGGCAGGCCGATCATGCCCGACCGGGCGTTCAGCCAGTGGATGTTGCAGGCCGTCGGCCCCGTCTCGGTCGCGCCATAGCCGGCGGCGAAGGTGATCCGCTCGCCGATCGTCTTCACCGCCACGGCCTGGACGCGGTCGAGGATCGACTGGGCCATCGACGCGCCGCCGTACTGCAGCACCCGGACCTTCTCGAAGAACTTCGCCGCCAGGGCCTCGTCGCGCTCCAGCTCGCCGATCAGCATGCCCCAGCCGGCGGGAACCATGTTGTGATAGGTGGTGGCCACCTCGCGCAGGTTCCGCACCGTCTCGTCGAAGCGGCCGGGGACCGGCTGGCCGGCGTCGATATGGAGCGTGCCGCCCCGGTGCAGCACCATGTGCAGGATGGCGTTGGCGCCCAGGCTGTGGCTCCAGGGGGCGGAGTTGACCAGCACCGGCGGCTCTGGATCGGCGTAGCACGCCTCGATCTGGGCGGCGTTCAAGGCGATGTTGGCGTGGGTGCACAGCACCGCCTTCGGTTTGCCGGTCGAGCCCGAGGTCAGCAGCAGCTTGGCGATGTCGTCCGGCCGGGCGGCCGGGGCGCGGGGCGCGCTCTTCAGAAGGTCGGCGAAGGCGGTGTCGCCCGGGCGGGCGTTGCGGCTGACGATCACGGGCAGGCCGGCCAGGAACGGCGCGGCCAGGGCCTCGCCGAACGCCTCGGCGTCGTCGGCATAGACGGCGGCGGGCTTCAAGCGTTCGACGGCGTGCTGGAGCCGCGTCAGATCCGCGCCCTTCAGGCCATACTGCGGCGAGACCGGCGCGGCCGGCGCGCCCAGGCTCATGGCGGCGTAGGCGATCAGGGCGTGGTCGATCCCGTTGCGGGCCAGGATCAGCAGCGGCTGGCCGCGTTGCAGGCCCAGGTCCGCCAGGCCGCCGGTCAGGGCCTCGATCTGGTCCTTGGCCTCGCCATAGGTGACCGTCCGCCAGCCTTCCGCGCCGGGAATCCGCTCGGCCAACCAAATCCGCTCCGGCGTCTCGGCCGCCCAGCGGGCCAGGGGCTCAGTCGTGGTCCGCACGGCGTCCGAATAGGGGTTGGGATTGCGCAGGATCAGCGTCTCGCCCGCCTGCTCGACCTCCAGCGCGCGAGGGGCGTAGCGGGCGTCGCGGAAGGGAGCGGTGTGGGGCGCGTTCATAGGCCTAGTTATGTCGCGGGTCATACGGGCGTTCAATTGCCGCGAACACACGACTTCGCCGCTTCACGCGATCGCTCGCTGAAGGGATGGAAGGGGCTGCGGAGCGCCCGGACGTTCGTCCGGAGTGTGAGTAGTGATTACCGTTTCGACGAAAGCCTAGACGCTCCGCGCAGCCGTTATCCGGTGAGCCTTCGACGCGCGGGGTTT
>NZ_LSJA01000053.1 GCF_001556515.1 Caulobacter sp. CCH9-E1
CCAGGGACGCGCGAAACGCAATGGCCAACGCTTGACCATCCAGACAGTCGCTCTCCCCTTGCGGGAGAGGGTGGCCCACGCAGTGGGTCGGGTGAGGGGTCGCCCTCCGCTAACCGGACGGGCCTTTCAACCCCTCATCCGTCAGCTTCGCTGACACCTTCTCCCGCAGGGGGAGAAGGACGTCCCTTTCAGCCGCACCGCGTCCACCGGCCCGCATCCAGATGCAGGTGGTCGGCGTGGGCGGCGTTGTAGTCCGGGCTCAGCACCACGCCGAACACCCGGCAGGCGCCGTCACGGACCGCGCGGACGAAGCGGCCTTCGTCCGTGTCACGGCGGAAGTCGCGGGTCACGGTGATCCGGCGCCCGTCAGCCAGGCGAAAGCCGGCGATGTCGAGCGCGTTGGCGCGGGCGTGCTCGCTGGGCCGCTCGCCCGGCCGGCCGTAGATCGTGCGGCAGGCGTAGCTCCCCAGGTGGTCGACGCGGACCACCGCCTGGCTCAGCCGCTCGCGGGCCGCCGGCGCCAGGACTTGCCGCTCCCACAGCGCATAGCGCAGGGCCATCGGGCAGGTCATGACCGGCGCGGCGGGCGACAGGCGGCTGGCGACGCGCACCGTGTCGCGGGTCGAGCAGAAACCCTCGTCCTTTTCCGGCTGGTCGACGACACTCAGCCGGCCTTCGCGCAGCGCCGCCCGGCAGGCGGCGGGATCGGCCGCGATCCGCGACAGCTTGCCCGCCGTCGCCAGGCCGATCGGCTGGTTCAGCGAGAACGGCTTCCACGGCAGGTCCTGCGGCGGCGCGATCCGGTCGATCAGGATCAGCAGCAGCATCCCGGCCAGGGCCGCCTCCAGCAGGAGCGTCCACAATCCGGCCAGGGCCAGCGCTTCGGGGGAGACCGGTTTCACCTTGGTCCAACGAAGAGCGGCGCCATGGGTTCACTTGCGATCGCCGGCGCCGTACAGGCTGACGCTCTTCGGCGGAGTTGGCCCTACCGACATGCGTTTGACGATCGACAGGACCCTCGCGCCGCGTTTCGCCCTCTTGTGCCTGGGCATCTGGCTGAACGCCGCCGACACCCTGGTGACGGCGACGATCATGCCCAGCGTCGCGCGCGACATCGGCGGCTACGCCTATTTCGGCTGGTCGGTGGCGGCCTATCTGACGGGCTCGATCGTGGCCGGCGCCTGCTCGGGCAAGCTGTCCCTGGCCCTGGGCCTGCGCCGCGCGACGGCGTTCAGCGGCCTCGTCTACGCGATCGGCTGCGCGATGAGCGCGGTCGCGCCGGACTTCGTCACCTTCATCCTCGGCCGCCTGGTCCAAGGCCTGGGGGCCGGCGCGGTCGTGGCGCTGTGCTACGTCGCCATCACCGCCTTGTTCCCCGAGAGCCTGTGGCCGCGCGTCTATGGCGCGGTGGCCGGCGTCTGGGGCGCGGCGACCTTGCTGGGCCCGACCCTGGGCGGGCTGTTCGCCGCCATCGGCTTCTGGCGCGGCGCGTTCTGGATGTTCGTCGTCCAGGCGATCATCTTCATCGCCGCCGTCATGGTCATGCTGCCCGCCGACAAGGGCGACGCCGCCCGAGGCCGCGTGCCTGTTCCGCAATTGGCCCTCCTGGTGCTGGCCGTCAGCCTGATCGGCGCGGCCGGCGTCGTCGCCTCGCCCCGGCTGGCTGTGAGCCTGGCGGTCGGCGGTCTCATCGGCATGGCCGCCATGCTGGCCGTCAACGCCAGGACCCACGACCGCCTGCTGCCCAAGAGCGCCGCCGACCTGAGGACGGCCACGGGCCTGGGCCTGCTGACCATCTTCTCGACCGAGGCGGCGGTGATCGGCTTCACCGTCTATGGCCCGGCCTTCATCCAGGCGCAGCATAACGCCTCGCCGCTGCTGGCCGGCTATGTCGTCGGCGCGATCGCGGCGGGCTGGACGCTGTGCGCCCTGCTGGTCGCCAAGGTCCCGGCCGAGCGCGACGGCCGCTTCGTGCGGCTGGGCGTCGTCGTGATCCTGCTGGGCGCGCTCGCCAGCGCCTGGGCGACGCCGCGCGGGACGCTGACGGAGACCGCCCTGGCCCTGGCGGTGATGGGCGCGGGCTTTGGCCTGTGCCACGCCTTCATCGCCCGCCGGACCATCGGCGGCGCCCCGGCCGACGAGCAGGCCACGGCCTCGGGCGCGGTGCCGACCTCGCAACTGATCGGCGGCGCCACGGGCGCGGCCGGCGCGGGGGCGATGGCCAACCTGCTGGGCTTCAGCCACGGCATAGACCCGACGCTGGCGAACGCCCAAGGCCCGGTGCTCTTCGCCGCCTTCCTGCCGCTGGCGGTGGTCGGCGTGCTGGCGGCGTGGCGGTTGGGCGGTAAGGGCTAGGAGCCTACCCGCACGATGTCGGGCACGTCTGTCGCGCCGTGAATGGGCAGAACGACGCCGCCGTGCGGCCAAGGCGCGATCCTCAGGTCCGGCCGGGCCTTCAGCATCGCGGCGATCACCGGCTCGCGCGCGATCTCGGCGTCGCTCAGACGGATCGTCACGAACCCGCCGCCCTCGCGTGTGGCGCGCGGCAGGCCGGGGGCTGACAGCGGAGGCCTCGTCATGAGGCGCACGACGCGCTCCCGATCTGTCGGCGTGACGGCGAAGTCGATCGCCTCCCACGGGATGGTTCCGCGCCAGCGGCGCGTGAACACGCCAGCCTCGTCGATCCGGAGCTCAAGAGCCCTCCGCCAGCCGAGGATCACGGCGCGGGCGAACGCCGCCAGGCTTCCCAAGCCCCAGATCGCCGCCGCGGCCGCGCGGATCGGGTCGCCATCCTTCGTCAGCGCGACGCAGAGATAGCCCAGGTAACCCGCCAGTGCGGCCAGAGGCAGGGCCAGGGCCAACCTCTCAGAGCGCGTGCTGAGCGGTGTTGTCCAGATCCCCCCGCCATCCGTCCGCTTGCGGTTCTGCCAGGCGACAGCGCGCGGGCTCTTCAAGGCCTGCCAGCCGACTACGGCCGCGAACAAGGCGCCGCTGCTCAGCGGAGACTGGATCGGCGGCAAGGGCGCGGTCAGCCAGAGATGGACGAGCCAGGCGGCCATGACGACCGCCCAGGCCCGGACGGTGGTCGGCCAGTCGAGCAGATCAGCTTGGCGGCGCAGGGGGCGATAGTTCGGGGCCATGCTCAATCCTAAGACGCACCACCGCCCCTGTCACGCCTCCGCCAGCGCCGTCGCCTCCACCAGCTTCACCACGTCGCCCATGATCTGGGTGATCTTGAAATCCTTGGGCGTATAGATCCGCGCCACGCCCATCTGCTTCAGGATCAGGGCGTCGGCCTCGGGGATGATGCCGCCGGCGACGACGGGGATGTGGGAGAGGCCCTCGGCGCGCATCACGCGGATGACCTCCTGCACCAGATCCAGGTGCGAGCCCGACAGGATCGACAGGCCGATCACGTGGGCGCGGGTTTCCTTGGCGCGGCGGACGATCTCCTCCGGCGTCGAGCGGATGCCGTCATAGACCACCTCCATGCCGCAGGCGCGGGCGCGGGTGGCGATCTGCTCGGCGCCGTTGGAGTGGCCGTCCAGGCCGGGCTTGCCGACCAGGTAGGTCAGGGTGCGGCCCAGCACCTGGGAGACCCGCTCGACCTCCTTCTTCACCGCCTCGACATCCTCGGCCTCGCCGGTCGAGACGACGACGGCGACGCCGGTCGGACCGCGATACTCGCCGAACACCTCGCGCAGGGCGCCAGACCACTCGCCGGTGGTGACGCCGGCCTTGGCGGCGGCAATCGAGGGTTCCATGATGTTCGCGCCAGAGCTGGCGGCGGCCTTCAGGGCGGTCAGCGCGGCCTCGACGGCGGCGGGATCTCGCGCCTCGCGCCACGCCTTGATGCGGGCGACGACGTCGGCCTCGAGCCTGGGATCGACCGTCTCGATCGCCCCCTCGCCGGCCGACAGGGGGGACACTTCGGTCTCGGTCCAGCGGTTGACGCCGACCACGGTCAGGTCGCCGGTCTCGACGGCCCGAACCCGCTTGGCGTTGGAGGCGACGAGCTCGCCCTTCATGTAGTCGATGGCGTTCTGGGCGCCGCCCATGCCGTCGATCAGCGCCAACTGCTCCAGCGCGCCCTTCGACAACTCGGCGACCTTGGCCTCGACCACGTGCGAGCCGTCGAACAGGTCCTCGTATTCCAGCAGGTCGGTCTCGTAGGCCAGGACCTGCTGCAGGCGCAGCGACCACTGCTGGTCCCACGGACGCGGCAGGCCCAGGGCCTCGTTCCAGGCCGGCAGCTGCAGGGCGCGGCAGCGGGCGTCCTTGCTGAGCGTGACGGCCAGGGCCTCTATGAGAATCCGGTAGACGTTGTTCTCGGGCTGCTGCTCGGTCAGGCCCAGGCTGTTGACCTGCACCCCGTACCGGAACCGGCGGGCCTTGGCGTCCTGGACGCCGTAGCGCTCCAAGAGGATCTGGTCCCAGAGCTTGGTGAAGCTGCGCATCTTGCACAGCTCGGTGACGAACCGCACGCCCGCGTTGACGAAGAAGCTGATCCGCGAGGCGACGATCTCGAAGTCCTCGTCGGGGACCTGGCCGCCGGCCTTGACGGTGTCGAGCACGCTGATGGCGGTCGCCAGGGCGAAGGCCAGCTCTTGCTCCGGCGTCGCGCCCGCCTCCTGCAGGTGGTAGCTGCAGACGTTCATCGGGTTCCACTTGGGAACCTCGCGATAGCACCAGGCGATCATGTCGCCGATCAGCCGCAACGACGGGCCCGGCGGGAAGATGTAGGTGCCGCGCGACAGATACTCCTTGATTAGATCGTTCTGCGTCGTGCCCTGCAGTTTCTTGCGGTCGGCGCCCTGCTCGTCGGCCAGGGCGACGTACATCGCCAAGAGCCAGGCGGCCGGCGCGTTGATGGTCATGGAGGTGTTCATCTTCTCCAGCGGGATCTCGCTGAAGAGGGCGCGCATGTCGCCGAGGTGGGAGATCGGCACGCCGACCTTGCCGACCTCGCCCCGCGCCAGGATGTGGTCGGGGTCGTAGCCGGTCTGGGTGGGCAGGTCGAAGGCCACCGACAGGCCCGTCTGGCCCTTGGCGAGATTGGCTCGGTAGAGCGCGTTCGACTTCTCGGCGGTCGAGTGTCCGGCATAGGTGCGGAAGATCCACGGCGGATCGGGCGCATGCTGGTGCGGCGTCGAAGTCATGATCGCTCCCGGACTTATCGTTCTTGATTATCGGCGATCATGAGCCGGGATTTGCTGCGATGCAATATGGATTTCGCGGGTGCGAATGAGGGGGAAGACCCCTCTCTCTTTGAGAGAGGGGTTTCTTCACCGCCCCACGAACACCGCCGGCCGCTTGCTCATGAACGCCGCGCGCGCTTCGGCGTGGTCGGCTGAGGCGGCCAGGTCAAGGATCTCGGCCCCGGTCGTCGACACCCCGGACGCCACGCGCTTGGTCGCAGCCACCGCCAGAGGTCCGCGCGAGGCGATCACTCGCGCCATGTCGAGCGCCGCATCCAAGAGCCCGGCCGCCGGATGCGCCTCCGCCACGACCCCGTCCGCCAGCGCCCGCGCGGCGTCGAAGGGCGCGCCGGTCAGCAGGTGCGGCTTGGCGCGGCTCTCGCCCACCAGCTTCACCAGCCGCTCGGCCGAGGCGGTCAGTCCCATCCGCACCGCCGAACAGGCGAAGCTGGCGCGGTCGCTGGCCAGGCGGATGTCGGCGGCGAGCGCCAGCTCCAGTCCGCCGCCGATGCACCAGCCGTCGATCGCGGCGATCACCGGGACGCGGCAGGCGGCGACGCGGTCGCACATCGCCAGGAAGTTCAGGATCGCCGCCGTTTGCGCCGGCACGTCGCGGCTCATCGCCTCGGCGAGATCATCGCCGGTGCAGAAGGCGCCGTTGCGGCCCGTCAGCACCACCGCCCGGACGGCGGGATCGGCCTCGATGGCGGCGAAGGCCTGCAGCAGGCGCTCGCGCTCGGCCAAGGCCAGGACGTTGGCGGGCGCCACGTCGAGTTCGACGAGGGCGATCGAAGAGTCAGGATGGGACAGATGGATCATCGGCGGCCACCGTGGCCCGCTCCCGGCCTGTCCGCAACCTTTCCGCCACGGCGCCCGCGCGAGCGATGTTGCGGCGCACAAGATTCTGCTTGCCAGTTTCAAACATCTGTCTCAGCGTAGGGGCCTTCCGGAACGATTTTTGCGTTCGGAAGCCAAAAATGACCCGAAGGGGAGGTGTTTTTCGCGCCTTCACCGCCGGGCGCGCAGCCGAGTTTGACCTTCGAGCGTTGTTGCAGCGCAGAAGGAATGGGGAGTGAGATGACGACGCAGACGCTGGCGAAGACCGAGCTGAAGGACCTGTACGAGATCGGCGAGATCCCGCCGGCCTTCCACGTGCCGAAGACCATGTACGCCTGGAGCATCCGCAAGGAGCGCCATGGCAAGCCCTCGACGGCCATGCAGGTCGAGGTGGTTCCGGTCTGGGAGATCGGCGAGGACGAGGTGCTGGTTCTCGTGATGGCCGCCGGGGTCAATTACAACGGCGTCTGGGCCGCCCTGGGCGAACCGATCAGCCCGCTGGACGGCCACAAGCAACCCTACCACATCGCCGGGTCCGACGCCTCGGGCATCGTCTGGAAGGTCGGCGCCAAGGTGAAGCGCTGGAAGCCTGGCGACGAGGTCGTCATCCACTGCAATCAGGACGACGGCGACGACGAGGAGTGCAACGGCGGCGACCCGATGTTCTCGCCCAGCCAGCGCATCTGGGGCTACGAGACGCCGGACGGCAGCTTCGCCCAGTTCTGCCGGGTGCAATCCCGACAATTGCTGCCGCGCCCCAAGCACCTGACCTGGGAAGAGAGCGCCTGCTACACCCTGACGCTCGCCACCGCCTACCGCATGCTGTTCGGCCACAAGCCGCACGAGCTGAAGCCCGGCCAGAACGTCCTGGTCTGGGGCGCGTCCGGGGGCCTGGGCGTCTTCGCCACCCAGCTGGCCGCCGTCGCCGGCGCCAACGCCATCGGCGTGGTCTCCAGCGAGGACAAGCGCGAGTTCGTGCTGTCGATGGGCGCCAAGGCGGTGCTGAACCGCAACGACTTCAACTGCTGGGGCCAGCTGCCCAAGGTCAACGGCCCCGAGTTCAACGACTACATGAAGGAAAGCCGCAAGTTCGGTAAGGCGATCTGGCAGATCACCGGCAACCGCGACGTCGACATGATCTTCGAGCACCCCGGCGAGCAGACGTTCCCGGTGTCGGTGTTCCTGGTCAAGCGCGGCGGCATGGTCGTGATCTGCGCCGGCACCAGCGGCTTCAACCTGACCATGGACGCCCGCTTCCTGTGGATGCGCCAGAAGCGCGTGCAAGGGTCGCACTTCGCCAACCTGATGCAGGCCAGCGCCGCCAACCAGCTGGTGGTCGACCGCCGCGTCGATCCGTGCCTGTCGGAGGTCTTCCCCTGGGACCAGATCCCGGCCGCCCACGAGAAGATGCTGGCCAACAAGCACCTGCCCGGCAACATGGCCGTCCTGGTCTGCGCCCAGCGCCCCGGCCTGCGCACCGTCGAGGAAGTGCAGGAACTCAGCGACGCGCGGTAAAACGGGCAGATTTCGATTTAGACATCCGATCTCCCCGGCGAAGGCCGGGGCCCAGATTCATCCAGAACCGTTCGGGTTTTCGCGCCATCGCGCCGCGCTAGACTCCAGAACCAGCGGGCTCGATCTGGGCCCCGGCCTTCGCCGGGGAAACCGGGGGGAACTTACAAATATAAATTGACTCTTGCCCCACCTCCCTCAACCTCACAGCGAGGGCATTTGGGGGAACGGATGGCGAAGGATCGGATCGTCCTGCTGGACGCGCTGCGGGGTCTGGCGATCCTGGGCATCTTCCTGTGCAACATCCCGCTGGTCTTCGCGCCCGAGATCGTCGCCGAGAGCATCCCCTTCTGGCCGCACGGCCAGGCGCCGACCAGCCTGGCGGTGTGGTGGGTCACCCAGGTCTTCTTCCAGCAGAAGTTCTACACGCTGTTTGGCCTGCTGTTCGGCGCCTCGATCCTGCTGGTCGGCGGCGAGGGCGGCGACCGCTCGCGCACGGCGATGATCATCAAGCGCCTGCTGGCGCTGCTGGCCATCGGCCTGTTCCACGGCTTCGTCATCTGGCAGGGCGACGTGCTGTGGACCTACGCTTCGGTGGGCCTGGTCGCGCTGCTGGTCCGGGGCTGGAGCGCGCGTCGCCTGCTGACCGCCGGGATCATCATTCACCTGGGCCTCAACGCCTGGCGCTTCTCGCGACAGCTTAGCCGCGCCGCCCAGTTCGCCGCGCCGCTCCCGCCCCAGGTCATCACCCGCATAACGACGGAGGCCCAAACCGAGACGGCCGCCTTCACGGGCGACTTCGCCGCCTCCCTCGCCCGGACGAGCCACAACTACTGGGAGTTCGTCAGCAGCGCGTGGCAAGGTTTTCCCGACTGGCCGGTGATCGTACTGGGCCTGATGCTGATGGGCATGGGCCTGTTCAAATCGGGCCTGTTGAAAGGCGAAGCTTCGCGCGGCGTCTACATCGCCCTGATCGCGGTCGGCCTTTCGGCTCAAGCCCTGGTGGCGGCCGTGATGACGCTTTTCCTGGCGGCGCCGTCGCACCCCGGCGGGCTAGGCGGCCTGGCCCACTGGATGCAGAGCGTCACCGCGCCCGTCGTCAGCCTGGGCTATCTGGGGCTGATGGTCCTGGCGATGAACGCCAAGGCCTGGCGCGCCATCCCCGACCTCTTGGCGCCCGTGGGCCAGATGGCCTTCACCAACTACGTCTTCGAGTCGATCGTCATGACCACCCTGGCCTTCGGCGGCCGAGGCCCCGTGCTCTATGGCAAGCTGGACCGTCCGGCTCTGGCCGCTATCGTCGTCGTGACCTGGATCGTCCAGATCCTGGCCTCGCGCTGGTGGCTGAAGCGATTTTCCATGGGGCCGCTGGAGTGGGTCTGGCGATTGGCTTATCGCGGCCCGACCCCGCTGCGGCGCGGTCCAGCCTGACCCCCGCGGGCCTTTTACCAAATACTCAACTCCGGCTGGCATGGTCGGCCCGTCTCGCGCCGGGGCTCATAGGGGGCGCATCCGGTCCGCGGGACGGAGGACTGAACCATGCCGATACCCATCGAGACCCTGGAGTCCATAGTCGACGCCGGCGGCGGCTTCGAGATCGACGCACTCGTCTACACCCCGGAGCAGCTGATCAGCTTCATCGGCCGAATGGACACCACCGCCGTGCTGCGGATCCGCAACGCGTGCGCCTGGCCGACCAGCCAACTGCCCGTCGTGGCCCAGACCGCTCCGCCAGGGGTGGTCCAGTACGTCTTCTAGAAATTAGGCCCGCCTGGCCGGTATAGGGTCGCGGCCGCGCGTTTTGAGCGCGATCCTATATCCGCCGGGGGGCGACCGCGGATGAACATCCAAACCGAGGCGCTGGGGCCGACGCCGTCCGGGGGGCGCGGAAGGCTTCCGCTCATAATCGCCCTCGCCCACCGCCCTTCAAGCGGTGGATGGCCCGCGCTGGCGGCGTCTCCCTCCCATTTTCGGCGGTCGGCAAGGGCGACGGCATAGCCGACAAGGGCCTCGCCGCCTTCGGCGCGGGGCTCATGGCGGCGATCTTGCGGGCGTGGGCGGCGAACTCGCCACAGGCCTTGGCCCGCTCGCGGGCGCGCTTGATCAGGTCGGGATCATCGCTGTTCGCGATCGTCTCCCAGGCGGCGTCGAGGGCGGCCATCAGCTTGGCTTGCAGGCGGTCGCACCAGGTTTGGGCTTGGACTTGGGTCATGACCCGAGTTTGGGGCCGCTTCAGACCCCCGTGCGTAAGAAACCTGCGTTTTCCATCAAAACACTGATCCAAAACGCGTTTTTCTCAAAAACTACGAGCGTTGAGACCCTCGAGCCGCCCACCCTGTGGATAAATTTTCGCGTTCGGCCAATTGCCAGAGATCGCGTCCGCCCGCACAGTCGCGCGAAATCTTTGGGGGCGGCCTTCGGGGGAAGGTCGCAGGGGAGCGTAAAGATGAGCTGGGGTGGTAAGGTCGCTTTGACGGCCGTGGGCCTGGTGCTGGGGGTGGCGGCCGTGGTCGCCGTCCGCACCGCGACGTTCAAGGCGCCGGCCCAGGCCGATCCGGCCTCGGTCCATCTGGCCGCCGCGCGGCCCGTCGACGTCGCCAAGGCCGCCGATCACCTGGCCCAGGCCGTCCGCTTCCAGACCATCAGCCACCAGGACCGCGCCGAGGACCAGCCGGCCGAGTGGGATAAGCTGCACGCTTGGCTGCAGGCGACCTATCCGCAGGCCCACAAGGTCCTGACCCGCGAGGTCATCGCCGACCATACCCTGGTCTACACCTGGACCGGCTCGAACCCCGCCCTGCCGCCGATCGTGCTGATGGCCCACCAGGACGTGGTGCCGGTCACGCCGGGCAGCGAGGGTCAGTGGAAGCACGCGCCCTTCGACGGGGTGATCGCCGACGGCGCCGTCTGGGGCCGGGGCTCGATCGACGACAAGGGCTCGCTGGTCACCCTGTTCGAGGCGCTGGAGACGGTGGCCGCCGGCGGCTTCAAGCCGCTGCGCACGATCATCGTGGTCAGCGGCCATGACGAGGAGGTGCGCGGCGTCGGGGCCCGCGCCGCCGCGGCCCTGCTGAAGTCGCGCGGCGTCAAGGCCCAGTTCGTGCTGGACGAAGGCATGGCTGTCGTCGCCGACCACCCCGTGACCGGCAAGCCCGCGGCGATCATCGGCACGGCCGAGAAGGGCTATGCGACGATGAAGGTCGTCGCCCCGGCGACCGGCGGCCATTCCTCGGCCCCGCCCAAGGACGGCGGCGGCGTCGTGACCCTGGCCCGCGCGGTCGAGGCCATCCACGACAACGGCTTCCCGATGAAGTTCCAGGGCCCCGGCGCGGACATGCTGAAGGCGATCTCGCCGCACGCCTCGCCGGTGGTGAAGATCTTCGCCGCCAACACCTGGCTGTTCTCGCCGCTGCTGGTCTCGGTGACCGCCAAGAGCCCGGCGGGCGCGGCCATGCTGCACACCACCATCGCCCCGACCATGCTGAAGGGATCGCCGAAGGAGAACGTCCTGCCGCAGGACGCCACGGCCTGGATCAACTACCGCATCGCCCCCGGCGACACCTCGGCCACCGTGATGGCGCGGGCCAAGGACGCCGTCGGCGGCCTGCCGGTCGAGCTCTCCTGGAGCAAGACCCCGGACGAGCCCTCGGCCGTCTCCTCGACCAGCTCGGACGCCTGGAAGGTCCTGGCGGGCCTGGCCGGCGACGAGAGCGAGGCGCCGGTCGTGCCAGGCCTGGTCACCGCCGGCACCGACAGCCGCTACATGGGCGGGGTGGCCAGCGACGTCTACCGCTTCCAGCCGCTGGTGCTGAAGGTGGACGACACCAAGATGATCCACGGCACGAACGAGCGCCTGACGCTGGCTAATGTCGAGCGGATGGTCCGGTTCTATCAGCGTCTGGTCGAGACCGCCGCCTCCCGTTGAACGGCAAGCTTCAGCACGATTGTCGCATTGATCCGCGATAAGCCCTTTTTCTCTGGAACCCGCCGATGCCCGCCGACGACGCCCAGATCCTGACCCGCACGGCCAAGCTTCCCGACCGGTTCGGCGAAGGCTTCGTCCGCGACGCCTGGTACCTGGCCTGCCTGTCGCCCGACCTGAAGCCCGGCAAGACCGCCAAGCACGAGTTCCTGGGCGAGCCCGTCCTGATGGGCCGCACCCGCAAGGGCGAGGCCTATGCGATCGGCGACCTGTGCCCCCACCGCGCGGCCGCCCTCTCGGCCGGTCGCGTGCATCGCGAGGCCGACGGGACCGACAGTATCGAATGCCCCTATCACGGCTGGCGCTTCGGGTCGGATGGGGCCTGCAAGGCGATCCCGTCGCTGACCGCCGACAGCGAGTTCGATATCTCCAAGGTGCGCGTGCGCCGCTATCCGGTGGTCGAGCAACAGGGTCTCGTCTGGATATGGATGGCCTCGGACCCGCGCCGCGCGACCGCGCCGCCCGAGCCGCCCCCGACCATCCCGGGCGTCGTCGGCGGCCGGCCCAAACTGGTCGACCGCCTGGACTACGACGTCCATGTCGATCACGCCGTGCTGGGCCTGATCGACCCGGCCCATGGCCCCTATGTCCACCAGCAGTGGTGGTGGCGCACCAAGGCCAGCCAGCACGAAAAGCAGAAGACCTTCCGCCCGTCCGAGGCCGGCTTCACCATGGTCCGGCACGAACCGTCCAAGAACTCCAAGGCCTACGCCATCCTGGGCGGCGAGCCGCTGACCGAGATCACCTTCCGCCTGCCGGCCCTGCGCTGGGAGCACGTGACGGTCGGCAAGCGCCAGGTTCTGGCCCTGTCGGCCATGACGCCGATCAACGCCGGCAAGACGCGGATGAACCAGATCATCTGGTCCGATCACTGGGCCTTCGTGGCCCTGTCGCCAATCATCCGGATCGCGGCCCGCGCCTTCCTGCACCAGGACGGCAAGATCGTCGACTGCCAGACGCCAGGCCTCAAGCACAATCCGCCGCTGATGTGGGTGGGCGACGCCGACGCCCAGGCCCGCTGGTACCACCAGTGCAAGCGCGAATGGGCCGGCAGCCGGCTCGAGGGCCGCCCGTTCCGCAATCCGGTCAAGGAACAGACGCTGCGCTGGCGGACGTGAGCGAGCTGGAACCTTCCCGATAAACACCTGTGTCATCCCGGGCGGCGTAGCCGACCCGGGGCCCAGGGGGTGAAGGAACGCCGCGCGAGCCGCCCCTGGGTCCCGGCGCTCCGCGCTTCGCGCTGCGGCCGGATGACACGGAGTTTGTAGCTGCCTAAGGGCCACGAAAAAGCCCGCCCGGCCTGGGGGCCGGGCGGGCTCTCTCCTCGGAACGCGCCTTGAGGGACGGGTTCGGTCGCGCCCCGAAAACCAACCTCGATTAAGCGCGGTAGACGTAGGCGCTGGAGACGTAGCCGACGCCGACGCCGTCCTGGCCGACCAGGATCCACTTGCCATCGCCGGTGCGACCCAGGGCCTGGAACGTCTCGCCCGAGCTGACGGCGCCCAGACGAGGCGCGCGAGTCGTGGCGGCGGCGCGCAGGTTCAGGGTCGAGCGGGCGACGTACTTGTGGCCCATCTTGACCAGCGGCTCGGCCTCGACGTTCTGGGCGTAGCGATAGCCGCCCGACTTGTAGACGCCGCCGACCGCCTGTTCGGCCCGGGTCTTCTGCATGCCGCAGCCGATCGCCGAGCCGGCGCCCGCGCCGACCAGGGCGCCGATGGCCGTGCCCGTCCCGCGGTCGCCCTTGCCGGCGATCTGGTTGCCGGCCAGGCCGCCGACGAGGCCGCCAATCAGAGCGCCGACCTCCTGCTTGCCGCCCGAGGCCTTGCAGCCGACGACGCCGGCGCTGGCTTGCGGGGCCACGCTCATGCTCAGCGCCGCCGCGGCGGCGCCGAGGGTCAGGGTGATGGTCTTGGTCTTCTTGAAAGCCATTTGGCCAAACATGAGAGAACTCCTTCGTCCCTTGGAATGTCGCCGGGGTCATCAACCCCGTGAGACACACCATGGCAGGGCGAAGCTGAACGGTGTCGGCGACCCGACTGACAGAGTTCGTTCATGTTGGATTTTTCTTCGTCGGCTCGCGTCACTTCGCGCGAAACGTGTGCTTTTCATCGATACACTTGACAGGTGCATTGGACGAGCGCCTCATCTTCCGGACGAGGCGCGAGGCGCCCGGGCCTATAGGGGGCGAACATGCGTAGGATCGGTCTTACCGCGACGGCGATCGCCGTCGCGCTGGGCGGCGGCGCGTACCTGGCCAAGTCCGCTGTGTCCAAATCCACGGCCAAACCGCTCGTCGGCGTCGCCACGGTAACGCCCGTGCCGCTGCCGACGGGACCGACCTATCCCATGCCTCAGGCGGTCATCGACGCCTGGATCGTCGCCGGCGACACCACGGCCATCCGCGGTCACGCCTGGAGCCTGTGGCAGTCCATGGCCGCGCCGTCGGGCCAGTTCTTCAACGGGCAGGAGCTGCCGATCTGGGAAACCTGGGCGACCGGGGACGACGTCTTCCCGACCAGCTCGGCCGCCCTGAAGGCCGCCGGCGGGCCGCGCGCCGCAACCCTGTCCGCGCGCCTGGCCCAGCCCCGCGCCATCCGCCACTTCCGCACGCCGAACCAGTTCCATCACGCCGCGCTCAGGAGCGGGGCGCTCAAGAGCGGCTCGGTGCTGGGCGTTTCCAGCAGCACGGTCACCACCAAGTTCAGCCCGGAGGCGGCGACCTTCATCGATACGCCGCAGCCCGGCCCCGGCGGGACCTACAACTATTCCAGCGGCGCCAGTCTTCTGAAGCTGAACGCCGCCTGGCCCACGAACACGACGCCCGAGCTTCGCGGGATCAACCCCTTCCCGACCCAGGGGGTCGAGCTGAAGCCGGTCTACGGCGTGGTCAAGGCCACGGGCCTGACGATCCAGCCGCTGTGGCAAGGTCCCGCGGGCTCCACCAGACCCTCCAACCCCACGCCTGACACCTGGACGACCTGCGTCCTGATTTCGCCGACGGGGACCGGCCCGGTGCGGCCGGCGACCAAGGCCGAGATCGCCTCGGCGGGACCGCCCGGCGCGTGCACGACCTTCCTGTGGGCGCCGCTGTCGACCTTCTACGCGGTGCGGCTCAGCGCCCCGGAGGCCAAGGAATTCGCGACCGCGACCGGAAAGCCCGTCGCCCAGGGCGACTACGCCGTCCTGCAGGCGATGCACGTCAACACCAAGGAAATCCCGTTCTGGACCTGGCAGACCTTCTGGTGGCAGCCGGGCGCCGACACGCCCAATAACTTCCCCGGCAGCAAGCAGAACCAGCCCGCCAGCCTGGGCGCGCCCTGGAACAACTACGCCGCCTGCGCCGCCTACAGCCAGACGACGACAGTCGGCGGCTCGACCATGCAGGTCTGCTTCAATCCTTATCTCGAGACCGATCCGAGCATCCCCGTCGGCATCACCTCAAACTGCATGAGCTGCCACGGCGTGGCGGTGGTGGGCCAGGGCGCGACCTATCCGTCGAACTACAACAAGCCGATCGCCTTCTTCACCGATCCAACCTACTTCACGACCCAGAACACCCACACCGACTTCTCCTGGGCGGTGGCGGACGCGCAGTAGCGCCCCCGCCTGCGCGAAGGAGCGCCCCCGCCTGCGCGAAGGAGGAGGACCGTGATCCTCCCCCGAGCAACCGGGGGAGGTAGATCGGCGCGAAGCGACGACGCGGAGGGGGCGCTAAAGCCTTACGCCCCCAGCGCGTACGGTCCGCTCTTCTCCAGCGCGGCCTTCCAGGCGGGGCGGGCGTGCATCTTTTCGATCCAGGCGGCCAGGTTCGGATAGTCGCCCAGCTTGCCCATGGCCTTGGCCACCTCGGGCACGAAGCTCATCTGGATGTCCGCCCCGGTCAGGCTGTCGCCGACGAAAAACTCACGCCCCGCCAGGCTCTGGTCGGCGAACTTCAGGTGATTGGCGATCTCGGAATGGATGCGCGGGTGCAGCGGCGCGCCGGCCTCGCCCAAACGGCCGACATACATGTTGAGCAGCAGCGGCAGCATGGCCGAGCCCTCGGCGTAGTGCAGCCACTGCTGGTAGAGGTCGTAGTCGGCGCTCTTCATGTCCGGCGCCAGGCGGCCGCCGCCGTGACGGCGGATCACATAGTCGATGATCGCGCCGGACTCGATAATCACCCGGCCTTCGTCCTCGATCACCGGCGACTTGCCCAGCGCATGCACGGCCGTCAGCGAAGCCGGCGCCAGGCGCGTTTGCGGGTCGCGGGCGTGCTGGACGATCTCGTAGGGCAGGCCCAGCTCCTCCAGCAGCCACAGGATGCGCTGCGAGCGCGACTCGTTGAGGTGGTGGACCTTGAGCATCGGGTTCCCCGCATTTTTTGAGTTTTATGCTGCAGCGCGGCATTGCTCGCAGATGCGAAATGCGCCACGGTGAAAGAAAACAATTGTTTGGCGCAAAACATCTGTTTGGCCAAGGGGAGCAAGCCATGACCACGACCCTCGCGCGCGACAACACCGAAAACCTCGTCCTTCCCGGCCTGATCGGCCTGCTGCGCGAGGCCGCCGACGCGGCGGGGCTGTTCGTGGCCGAGGCCAAGCCCGCCGTCCTCGCCCACATCGCTCCCCCCAACGAGAAAGGGGGCGGCGGAAAGGTCGACCGCAAGCTGGCCGACGTTCACCAGCACCGCGTCCACGGCTATGGCTGGTACGCGTCCTACGCCGAGCTGCTGAACCAGGTCGCCGGCTGGGCCGAGCGGCTGGAGGCCGAGGGCCGGTTCGGCGAGATCGAGGCCCTGCTGGCCCAGCTGCTGTTCTCCGAATACTGCGCCCAAATGGTCGGCGGCGTGCCGATGAACCAGGGCGAGATCGTCCGCCCGGCGCACCTGGTCGAGGACCGGGCCGTCCTGAACCGCCTCTATTCCAACGGCCTGATGAAGCTGATGGTCGAGGGCGGGACCCAGGCCGTGAAGAGCCGCATCTCCCAGCGCTTGGCCGAGGCGCGCGGCCGGCCGACGCTGGAGAACACGGGCCTCGATGAGACCTTCGAGATGATCCGCGACCAGTTCCACGCCTTCGCCGAGGAGAAGGTCACCCCCTTCGCTCACGAATGGCACCTGAAGGACGAGCTGATCCCGATCGAGCTGGTGGAAGAGCTGGGCGAGCTGGGCGTCTTTGGCCTGACCATCCCCGAGGAATACGGCGGCAGCGGCATGGGCAAGACCGCCATGTGCGTGGTCTCCGAAGAGCTGTCGCGGGCCTGGATCGGCGTCGGCTCGCTGGCCACCCGCTCGGAGATCGCCGGCGAGCTGATCCTGACCGGCGGCACGGAAGAGCAGAAGCAATACTGGCTGCCCAAGATCGCCAGCGCCGAAATCCTGCCGACCGCCGTCTTCACCGAGCCGAACACCGGCTCGGACCTGGGCTCCCTGCGCACCCGCGCCGAGCTGAAGGGCGACCAGTATGTGGTGACCGGCAACAAGACCTGGATCACCCACGCCGCCCGCGCCGACGTGATGACCCTCTTGGTCCGCACCGATCCGGCCACCACCGACTATCGCGGCCTGTCCATGCTGCTGGCCCCCAAGCCGCGCGGGACCGATGAGACCCCCTTCCCGGCCGAGGGCATGAGCGGCGGCGAGATCGAGGTGATCGGCTATCGCGGCATGAAGGAGTACGAGCTGGGTTTCGACGGCTTCACGGTTCCCGCCGCGAACCTCCTGGGCGGCGTCCCTGGCCAGGGCTTCAAGCAGCTGATGGCGACGTTCGAGAGCGCCCGCATCCAGACCGCCGCCCGCGCCGTGGGCGTGGCCCAGGCCGCGCTGGAGGTTGGTCTCTCCTACGCCCTCGACCGCAAGCAGTTCGGCCAGGCGATCTTCGAGTTCCCGCGCGTGGCCAACAAGCTGGCCATGATGGCGGCCGAGATCATGGGCGTGCGCCAGCTGACCTATTTCGCCGCCAGCCAGAAGGACGAGGGCAAGCGCTGCGACCTCGAGGCCGGCATGGCCAAGCTGATCGCCGCCCGCGTCGCCTGGGCCGCCGCCGACAACGCCCTGCAGATCCACGGCGGCAACGGCTTCGCCATGGAATACGCCGCCAGCCGCCTGCTGGCCGACGCCCGGATCCTGAACATCTTCGAGGGCGCCGGCGAGATCCAGGCGCAGGTGATCGCGCGGCGGCTGCTGGATGGCGGGAACTAGACACCGACAAAGCTCCCTCTCTCTTCGAGAGAGGGAGGGGCCCGCGCCGCCAGGCGCGGGAGGGTGAG
>NZ_LSJA01000054.1 GCF_001556515.1 Caulobacter sp. CCH9-E1
GAAGAGGCGGCCGGGAAGGGCAATATCGCGGACTGCTCGGACAAGGTGCTGGGCCAGGTGGCCGCCGCGGTCAACGCCTGGACCTTCAAGCCCGTGGGCTCGGAGGGCTATCGAACGGCCGAAGTGACGCTGGGCGGCGTCGACACCGACGATCTGGATTCCCGCACCCTGGAGGCCAAGGCCGTCCCCGGGCTCTACTTCGTGGGCGAGGTGGTCGATGTCACGGGCTGGCTGGGCGGCTATAACTTCCAGTGGGCCTGGGCGTCGGGCTGGTCGGCTGGTCAGGCGGCTTAGCCAAATCCTCCCCCAATGGGGGAGGCGGGCGAAGGCCGGAGGGGGAAGTGCTTTGAGAGCCTGCCTTCTTCCCCCTCCGTCGTCTCTTCGAGCCGACACCTCCCCCGCTAGGGGGAGGATTT
>NZ_LSJA01000055.1 GCF_001556515.1 Caulobacter sp. CCH9-E1
AGATGTGTATAAGAGACAGGTCCAGCAGGGCGAGACGGCGCTCCGCGCCCAGGTCGCCCGCCTCCGCGACGGTCTCGTCACGCCCGCCGAACTCTCGGAAGCCAAGGCCGGCTTGCTGGCCGACGCGGTGCGCCGCCGCGAGGAGATCGACGGCAGGGGCTTCGCGATCGGCTACGCCCTGATGACCGAGGGCGACGCCGCCCGCGCCAACACCAATCTCGCCGCCCTGCAGGCGGTCACCGCCGCCGACGTCCAGCGCGTGGCCCGCAAGTACCTCGCCGACGACAAGCGCACCGTGATCCGCTACCTGCCGGAGAAGGATCGTCCGGCCGGCGAGAAGGACGCGACGCCGCCGATCCCCAAGGTGGCTTCGGTCAAGTACGACGGCCCGGTCACGACGCTCGCGCCGGAAGGCCAGCGCCAGGCGCCGCCGCCGATCGCCGCGCCCGTCCCGGCGGTGCTGCCGGCCCCGGCCGAGAAGACCCTGGCCAACGGTCTGCGCGTGATCGTCGCCAAGTCCAGCGAGCTGCCGCTGATCACCGCCGACCTGACGGTGCGCGGCGGGGCGAGTTCCGACCCCAAAGGCCTGGCGGGCGTCTCCAGCCTGACCGCCGAATTGCTGACCGAGGGGACGGCCACCCGCTCGGCGACCCAGGTCGCGCGCGAAACCGAGGCCTTGGGCGCCAATCTCGAGGCCGGCTCCGGCTGGGAGGCCGCCTCCCTGACCTTGAGCGTGACCGAAAACAACGCCGCGCCCGCCATGGCCATCATGGCCGACGTGGCCGAGAACCCCGCCTTCGCGGCGGCGGAGCTGGATCGGGTCCGCGCCGAAACCCTCGACAGCCTGTCGGTCGCCTATCAGCGCCCGGGCAGCCTGGCCGGCTACGCGACCGCGCCGGTGCTGTACGCCGGTTCCGCCTATGGCCACGTGGCCGGCGGCACGCCGGGCTCGCTGCCGAAGATCAAGCGGACGGATCTCGCGAGAACCCACGCCGCTTACTGGCGCCCTGATAACGCCGTGCTGGTGCTGACCGGCAACCTGACGCCCGAGGCCGGCTTCGCCCTGGCGGAGAAAGCCTTCGGCGGCTGGAAGAAGCCCGCCTCGCCGCCGCCCGCGCCCCCCGCCGCGCCAACCGGCTATCAGCCGCGGAACGTGATCATCGACCTGCCTGGCACGGGCCAGGCGGCCGTGGTGCTGGCCAAGCCGGCGATCACCCGCACGGATCCGCACTACTATCAGGGCCTGGTGGCCAACACGGTGCTGGGCGTCGGCTTCTCGTCGCGCCTGAACCAGGAAATCCGCATCAAGCGCGGCCTCTCCTACGGCGCCGGCTCCAGCCTCACGCCTCAAGGGCGCTTTGGCGGCTTCTCCGCGCGGGTGCAGACCAAGAACCCGTCGGCCGCCGAGGTCGTGTCCCTGACCCGCGCGGAGTTGACGCGTCTGGCGTCCGAGCCCGCCGCGGCGAACGAGCTGACCGCGCGCAAGTCCGTGCTGGTGGGCGGCTTCGGCCGCGACCTGGGCACGTCGGAAGGGTTGGCCAATATCCTGGGCAACCTCGCCGTCTATGGCGTGCCGCTGACCGAGATCCAGACCTACGCCGCCAAGGTCGAGGCGGTGACGCCTGACCAAGTCCAGGCTTTCGCCAAGGCGCAGATGGACCCCGCGCAAATGAGCGTGATCGTGGCGGGCGACGCCAAGGCCATGGGCGAGGACCTGGCCAAGGTCGCGCCCAACGCCGTGGTGATCCCGGCCGCCAAGCTCGACCTGGACAGCCCCACCCTGGGCAAGT
Organism: Caulobacter sp. CCH9-E1; assembly: GCF_001556515.1. Lineage (GTDB taxonomy): Bacteria > Pseudomonadota > Alphaproteobacteria > Caulobacterales > Caulobacteraceae > Caulobacter. Next base: position 1,791 of record NZ_LSJA01000055.1, read on the forward strand.
GACGAAAGGCCTTGGAGCGTCGCGGCAGCGCGGCGCTCCAGGCTGATCGCGGTGCTATTTCGACTTGGCGAGCAGGTCGCGGATTTCGGTCAGCAGCTTTTCCTCCGGCGTCGGCGCGGAAGGCGCGGCGGGCGCCGGCGTCTCGGCGTCCTTGCGGCGGATTTCGTTGACCAGCTTGACCAGCAGGAACACCACGACCGCGACGATGAAGAACTGGATCACGGTGTTGATGAAGGCGCCGTACTGAATCGCCACCTTCTCGACCGCGTCGGTCGCCGGATCGTCGGGCCGCAGCACCCATTCCAGCTTCGAAAAGTCCAGGCCGCCCGTCAGCAGGCCGATGGGCGGCATGACTACCTGATCGACCAGACTCTTGACGATGCTGTTGAAGGCCGCGCCGATGATCACGCCGACGGCCAGGTCGATGACGTTGCCGCGTGCGATGAACTCGCGGAACTCCTTGACGACGCTCATGACGGTCTCCTCGCCTGTTCAGAATGAACGCGAGGCTGGAGTCGTTCGCGATGTCGGGTCAAGCCCGGGCTCGTCGCCTATTCGTCGCCGTCAGCGTTGAGGCGAGCCCGGAGCTCCTTGCCGCTCTTGAAGAACGGTACGTGCTTGGCGCGAACCTCGACCGCTTCGCCAGTGCGCGGATTGCGACCGGTCCGAGCGGGGCGTGAACGCACCGACAGAGCCCCGAAGCCACGCAGCTCGACGCGACCGCCGTCCTCCAGAGCGCCGATCATGCGTTCCAGGATCACGCTGACGACGCGCTCGACGTCCTTCTGCGTCAGGTGCGGATTTTCATTCGCGAGCCTGGCGATGAGTTCAGACTTGATCATCGAAATCCCCGGAACGCCCCAAGACTAACAAGGCGCGACCGGACCTTTGCCCAACGATGGCTGAGTCTTCAAGGGGTTGCGTGCGATTCACGAACGGGGTTCGGTTAATGCGCATGCCTACGAACCCTTTGGCGCGCGGACGATCTGGGGTTCGGAGGCCAGGCGCCGGGCGCTCTTGTTGGCCTCTTCGGCCTCCGCGTAAGGCAGTTCTCGGCCCACGCTTCGACTGGATTCCGCGAACCTCGCCACGCCATCCTTCAGTTCCGCGGTCATCTGGATGTCGCGATTGGCGATGCGGCCGGTCCAGTTGAGGCCCTTGACCGCGAAGCCGGCGCCCTTGTTGGGCAGAACAATCTCGGTCGCCGACGTCGAATAGGCCGGAAAGACCGTCGCGTAGGGCGCGTCGGCATTGAGGCCCGGCTCGCGTCGAGGGAACGCCGACGCCCTGCCCGAACCGGAACCAGGGATGCGGAACTCCCGAACCCCGAGGTCGTCGTTCAAGCGCCAGTCGAGATCGGCCGTGCCGCCAATCCTGATCTTTGCCTCGCCGTTGGGGGACACGTCGAAGTCGATCGTCTCGATATTAACCCAGCTGAGGCTGGCCGAGGCGCTTTGCTTGAGGCTCCGTTCAATGTCGCCTCGCGGCGCGGTGCGCAGGGCGCGCGCCAGGTTCAGGGCGGCGTCGCCGCGGATTACCGTGGTCATGGTGATCGGCGCGGGCTTGTCGAGCCCGGCAGAGGCGTCGATACGCACCACGCCCTCGCCGTCCGGCCGGCTGAGCGGAGTCTGGATAATCTCTTCCAGCGACGCCCCGTCCGTCCGTAGCGGCAAGGCCCAGCGGAACGGCGGCGGCCGCAAACCGTCGATGTCGCCGACGTCACCCGAGCGCGTGCCGTCGAGCCAATAATTCTTGCCGCCGATGCGCGCGCGAACGATGACATGGTTGAACAGCGCCGCCGACGGCAGCCGCTCCTCCAGGCCGTCGCCCCCCGTGGTCGACACCAGCACCGGTTCGGCCTCGACGCCAAGTTCGCGCAGGATCGCGAGCAGCAGCACGGTCTTGCCCTTGCAGTCGCCAAAGCGCCGCGACCAGGTCTCGTCGACCGGCGCGGGTTTGTAGCCGCCATCCCCCATGCCGAGGAAGAGATAGCGGGTCTTGTCCTCGACCAGCTGCAACGCCTTGAAGGCCCGCACCTTCGGATCGGCGCTGGCCTGGGCTATTGCGGCGATCTCCGTTCGCAGGGAGGAATCCGCCGACAATTTCGAAGCCTCGGCGTACAGCGGCGCCATGCGGCGGGAGATATCGTCCCAACCCGTGTAGGTCGTGGCCTCCAGCATGCCCACGCGCTGGAACCGAACCGGCGCGCCGATCGGCGGCTTTGGCGGCTTGGCGTTCGTGACGTCCACCAGCAGTTCGCTGGTCTTGCCCGACTTGGAGACCTTGGGCTGCGGAAAGCCGGGCGTGACGCGCCAAGTCAGCAGCGTTCCATCCGGCCACAGCAGTCGCGCGCGGAACCGGCCGGCGACGCCGCTCCAAGCCATGCTCTCGAAATCATTGGTGCGGCCGCCCAGCAAGGCTTCCTTGTGTTCCTGGGTGAAAGCCCAGTCGACGATGTCGCCAACCCGCAGATCCTTGATCTGGATCGAGGCGGTCATGCGCCCGTCCAGCATCGCGCGCTCCAGGTTCTTTTCACGCCGCAGGACCAGGACGTCCTGACCTTGCTTCAGAAGATCAATCCGTTGGCCGCCGCGGATGATGGCGAGCGTGTGGAGCGTGATCTTGTCGCGAACGGGGTCCCAGGTCACCGACCGCGATCCGCCCTGCAGCCCTTCGGGCTTCAGGATCTTGACGATGCGGCGGTTGTAATAGGCCGAACCGGTATTGTCGTGCTGGGACTGGTTGTCATTCAGCAGCAGCTGAGTTGACGGCGCTTGGTCGTCGGAAGGCGGCGCGGGAAGGTCCGCCACCTGAACCCACTTGGGCGGCGGCCCGTAGCTGGGCTTTTCGTCCGCCAATGCGGCGCTGGCCATAACCGAAACGGAAGCGACGGCGATCGCCGCGCCTTGGAGGCCACGAAACCCACTGAACCGCACGAACACCCCCCGCAACTCAACCCTTGGGATTTGTGGCAGGCTTTCGCGCAAAAGAAAACGGCGGCTGGATCACTCCAGCCGCCGCCAACTTCAGCTCCGATGGAGCGGAAGCTTATTCCTTGTTGGCGCGCTCGCGCAGAGCGGCGCCCAGGATGTCGCCCAGCGAAGCGCCGGAGTCCGACGAGCCGAACTGCTCGATGGCTTCCTTCTCTTCGGCCATTTCCAGCGACTTGATCGACAGCGAGACGCGGCGAGCGGCCTTGTCCACGTTGGTGATCTGGGCGTCGATGCGATCGCCGACGGCGAAGCGTTCCGGACGCTGTTCCTGACGGTCGCGCGACAGGTCCGACTTGCGGATGAAGGCCGACATCGGAGCGTCGTCTTCACCGAAGCGGACTTCGATGCCGCCCGAGGTCACTTCCGTGACCGTGACGGTCACGGTCTGGCCCTTGCGGTAGGTGTCGCCCGACATCGGGTCGCCGGCCAGCTGCTTGATGCCCAGCGAGATGCGTTCCTTCTCGACGTCGACGTCGAGAACCTTCGCCTTGACCATGTCGCCCTTCTTGTAGCGAGCCATGGCTTCTTCGCCCGGAACGCTCCAGTCGATGTCCGACAGGTGCACCATGCCGTCGATGTCGTTGTCGAGGCCGACGAACAGACCGAATTCGGTCGCGTTCTTGACTTCGCCTTCGACGGTCGAGCCGACCGGGTGCGCTTCCAGGAAGGCTTCCCACGGGTTGGCCAGGGCCTGCTTCAGGCCCAGCGAGACGCGACGCTTGGACGGATCGACGTCCAGCACCACGACGTCGACTTCTTGCGAGGTCGAGACGATCTTGCCGGGGTGGACGTTCTTCTTGGTCCAGGACATTTCCGAGACGTGCACCAGGCCTTCAACGCCGGCTTCCAGTTCCACGAAGGCGCCGTAGTCGGTGATGTTGGTGATGCGGCCGGTGAACTTGGCGCCGACCGGGTACTTGGCTTCAACGCCGTCCCACGGATCCGACTGCAGCTGCTTCATGCCGAGGCTGATGCGCTGGGTGTCCGGGTTGATCTTGACGATCTGGACCTTCACGGTGTCGCCGACCGCGAGCACTTGGCTCGGGTGGTTGACGCGCTTCCAGCTCATGTCGGTGACGTGCAGCAGGCCGTCGATGCCGCCCAGGTCGACGAACGCACCGTAGTCGGTGATGTTCTTGACGACGCCTTCGCGGATTTCACCCTCTTGCAGCTGCGACACCAGTTCGGTGCGCTGCTCGGCGCGGGCTTCTTCCAGGATGGCGCGACGCGAGACGACGATGTTGCCGCGCGGACGGTCCATCTTCAGGATGGCGAAGGGCTGTTCCTTGCCCATCAGCGGGCCGACGTCGCGGACCGGACGGATGTCGACTTGCGAGCCCGGCAGGAAGGCCGAGGCGCCGCCCAGGTCGACGGTGAAGCCGCCCTTCACGCGGCCGACGATCGCGCCCATGACGGGTTCGTTGCGGGCGTAGACGCCTTCCAGACGGGTCCAGGCTTCTTCGCGCTTGGCCTTCTCGCGGCTGATGACCGCTTCGCCCATGGCGTTTTCGAGGCGTTCCAGGAACACTTCGACGGTGTCGCCAGCCTTGACGGTCGGCTTGCCGTTTTCGTCGACGCCGAATTCCTTCAGCTGGACGCGGCCTTCGGTCTTCAGACCGACGTCGATGATGGCGAAGTCCTTTTCGATCCCGACGACCTTGCCCTTGACGACGGTGCCTTCGGCGAAGTCACGGCCGCCCATCGAGTCGTTGAGGAGCGCTTCGAAATCGTCGCGCGTCGGGTTGAAGCTCATATCGTCAGCCATGCTGATCTTTGGTCTCTAGGTTGGGGGAAGCCCTGGGTGAGACTCGTCGCGAAACGGTTCTCGGGATTCCGGATGAAGTGGGTTTGATAAGACGGCCCGCGATGGTCTTGATCGCGGCGAGAACGGCGGTGGATTTGCCCTCCGGCTAGAGCCGGTGACGGGCGCGCGCGTCCTCGACGATACGGCGGGCCGCATCGAAGGCCTGCTCTATAGTCATTTCCGACGTGTCGAGCAAGACGGCGTCGGGCGCTTGCGTCATCGGGGCGTCCTTGCGGCCTCCGTCGCGGGCGTCGCGCTTATGGATGTCGGCGAGAATATCCTCGAAATCCACCGCCTCGCCCTGACCGACCAGCTGCTTCCAGCGGCGCTCGGCGCGGACTTCGGGGCGGGCCGTGACATAGAGCTTGGCCGGCGCGTGGGGCGCGATGACCGTGCCGATGTCTCGCCCGTCCAGCACGGAGCCGGGCTGGCGCTTGGCGAAATCGCGCTGCAGGTCGAACAGGGCTGCGCGGACGCCGGGGTGCACGGCGACGCGGCTGGCCGCCTCGCCCGCGGCGCGGGTGCGCACCTCCGCCCGATCGAGATCGGAAAGATCGAGCGTGCGCGCCACGGCCTCGGCGGCGATCGGATCGTCCAGATCACCTGGGCCCGCCAGAACGCCGACGCCGACCGCCCGATAGAGAAGGCCGGTGTCCAACAGCGGATAGTCATAGAGCGCGGCGAGGCGTCCGGCGATCGTGCCCTTGCCGGACGCTGCGGGCCCATCGACGGCGATCACGAAAGCCATAGCTCAGGCTTCCGTCAGCGTGGCGCCCAGGCCGCGCATCAGGTCCGCGAAGCCCGGGAAGCTGGTGGCGATCATGCCGGGCTCGTCGACGGCGACCGGCGCCTGGGCGGCCATGCCCAGGATCAGGTGGCTCATGGCGATCCGGTGGTCGCCGTGTGTCTCGACCGTCGCGCCGCCACGGGGCGGCTGGCCCGTGCCGTGGACGATGAAGCCTTCCGGCTCCTCCTCGACATCGACGCCGCAAGCTTCAAGGCCGGCGGCGGTCAGGGCGATGCGATCGCTTTCCTTGACCCGCATCTCGCCGACGCCGCGCATCACGGTGTCGCCCTCGGCGAAGGCCGCGGCAATGGCCAGGATCGGATATTCGTCGATCATCGCCGGCGCCCGCTCGGGCGGAACGACCACGCCCTTGAGCTTGGAATAGCGGGCGGTGATGTCGCCGACTTCTTCGCCGCTCGACATCCGACGGTTCGAGATGACGAGGTCGGCCCCCATCTCCTGAAGCGTGGTGAAGAGGCCCGTGCGCAGCTCGTTGAGCATCACGCCCTCGACCGTGACCTCCGAGCCTGGAATGATTAGACCGGCCACCAGCGGGAACGCCGCCGAGGACGGATCCCCCGGCACGGCCACATGGGTCCCGGTCAGCTTCTGGCCTTCCGGCAGGCGGATATGGCGGATGGTCTTCTCGCCGACGACGCGGTCCTCGACGATCACCTCGGCGCCAAACGCCCGCAGCATGCGCTCGGTGTGGTCGCGGGTGGCTTCCGGCTCGATCACCTCGACGCCGCCTTCGGCGTGCAGACCGGCCAGCAGCACGGCCGACTTCACCTGGGCCGAAGCCATCGGCAGGGTGTAGTTCAGGCCGCGCAGGTTTCCGCCCTTCAGCGTCAGCGGCAGGCGCCCCTTGTCGCGGCCGAGCCATGTCGCGCCCATGCGGGCCAGCGGATCCAGAACCCGGCCCATCGGTCGGCTACGAAGCGAGCTGTCGCCGGTGAAGGTCGCGCACATCGCAAAGCCCGCCGCCGCGCCCATGATCAGGCGAACGCCGGTGCCAGCGTTGCCGCAGTCGATCACGTCAGAGGGTTCCGAGAAGCCGCCCTGGCCCTCGATGCGCCAGCGGCCGACGCCTTCCTGTTCGACCCTTGCGCCAAAGGCCTGCATGGCCCGCGCGGTGGCGAGAACGTCGTCGCCCTCCAGCAGGCCCTCGACCGTCGTCGTCCCGGTCGCCAGCGCGCCCAGGATCATCGAACGGTGGGAAATGGACTTGTCTCCCGGAGCGCGCACGATCCCTCGCAGAGCGCTTCCGGGGGCGCTCTTCAATCCAGCCGACGACATGCCGAAACCGGCTCCTTAGTACTTGGTGGTTTTCGCGAAGGGGTTTGCTTTTGACAGCGGGCTCTCGTCATGGCAAGTGACCCGCCGCTTTTCCCATCCGGATCAAAGGGTCGCCACCTTGGCCAATCCCGACCTGGGCGCAAAACAAATCTGCCCCAACTGCCAATCGAAGTTCTATGACCTCAACCGCCGTCCGGCCGTTTGCCCCAAGTGCGGCGAGCAGTTCGACCCGGAAGAGGCCCTGAAGTCGCGCCGCGTCCGCGCCCGCGCCATCACGCCGGACTATGAGTCCGACGATGAGAAGGAGTCGGTCGCCCCGAAGGAGGAGGACGGCTTCGAGGATGAAGTCGACGAGACTCCGGAAATCGACGAAGCGGCCGAGGCCGACGTCGTCGAGACGGACGACGAGGATGCCGAGCCGGGCGCGGCGCCCGCCGGCGACGCCGACCTGGGCGTCGACTTCGCCGAGGACGACGATCTCGCCGAAGACGAGGCCGACGACGTGCCGTTCCTGGAGGACGAGGACGACGACGATATCCTCGACGAGGAAATCGAAGGTCTCCCCGGCGAGGGGGACGACGACTGATCCAGCGGAAAGCCGGTTTCGGTCTCGCCGCGACCGGCTTTCCACAAGCGTTTTCGGGCCTGCGACATTTTTCTCGAAAAAAGTTCGCAGGGAGGGTTGATCCCCGGAAAATCCCGGACTAGGTTCCGCGCCTCTTCGGGGAGCGACACCAGTCGAAACGCCGAAGAGACCAAGGATTTCCGAGAGTTACCTTCAGGTGTTCTCAGAAATTTTGGGGCTATAGCTCAGCTGGTAGAGCGCTTGAATGGCATTCAAGAGGTCAGCGGTTCGACTCCGCTTAGCTCCACCATCAAGGCCCGGACGGAAACGTCCGGGCCTTGTCCATTTCTGGATCTGAATTTCCTGGCCTGAGCTAAAGCGGGCTCGGCCCAGACCTCTTCCCTCTTGAACCCTTCGTCCGTGCTCGCCATGTCTAGCGGCGTGTCGCGGGGACAGGCGCCGATCCTCGGGTTTGTCGCCGCGAACGAAGTCGCTTGAGCGAGGACTTCGCGATGACCCGGACGATCCTGTTCGACAGCCCTTTCCTGCTGGGCTTTGAGCACACCAGAGACCTGATCGAGCGCGCGGCCAAGGCCGCGTCAGAGAGCTATCCGCCCTACAATGTCGAGCAGGCCGAGAACGGCGGCGTACGCATCACCTTGGCCGTGGCGGGCTTCTCGCCGGAGCAGCTGCAGGTGACCGTGGAAGGCGGCCAGTTGATCGTGGCGGGCAAACGCGACGCCGATGGTCGCGGCGAGGCCGAGAGAGCTTTCCTGCACCGTGGAATCGCCGCTCGGGGCTTCGTGCGCACCTTCGTCCTCGCCGAGGGCATGGAGGCGCAGGCCGCGACCCTGGAGCACGGCCTTCTGCATATCGATCTGGCGCGCCCCGAGCCCGAGCGCCTTATCAAGCGCATCCCGATCCGCAGCGCGGGCTGACCGCGCCCATAAGCTCAATCCAGCGCGGGCCAAACGGCCGCGCGGAACAAGCTCTTCCCGGCGCGAGCTGAACCGGCCGGTGAAAGGCGCGTTCCCTCATTGAAGGAGGTGGTCATCATGACGCCCAACACCCATCACAGCCCGCTCTTCACGAGCGAAGCTTTCGCGGCCCTAGGCGCCCCTGACCTCGTCTATGTGCGGCCGATCAAGGCCGCCGAAGTGCTCGCCGACGCGCCAGAAGGCGTGGAGGACTTCAATCTCTCGCCTGACCAGACGCTGTACGCCGTCTGCCGCGCGGACGGCGCGCGCCTGGCCGTCATGATCGACCGCGACACCGCGATCGCGGCCGCGCTGGCGCACGAACTGGCGCCCGTCTCGGTGCACTAGCGAAGAGGGGTCAAGCCGCCGTGCTGGCGGCTTCCTGGGTCAACAGAACATGGATGGCGTCAGCCGATTTGGCTTGGCGCAAGGCGGTTCTGATCTCGGGCTGACGCAGAACGCGCGCCACGCGGGCCAGGGCCCGCAGATGCTGAGCGTTGGCGTCCACCGGGGCGAACAGCGCCACCATCAGGTCGACAGGCTTATCGTCGAGGGCGTCGAACGACACCGGCGTGTCCAGACGCACAACGACGGCGCGGACGCGGTCCACGCCCTCGACGCGGGCGTGCGGAATGGCCACGCCCTCGCCCACGCCGGTCGAACCGGCCGTTTCTCGCTCCAGGAGACCTTCGAGCGTCTTATTGGCGTCGACGCCCAGGACGCGCGCGGCGACATCGGCGACCAGCGAAAGCGCTTGGCGCTTGCCGGGCGCGCCGGCGCGCAACGCCACCGCCCCCGGGTCCAGAAGGTCGCCAATGGTCATGGACTTCTAACGCTCGCTCGTTGTCGACCGCCTTGGCGCCGTCGCCGCAAATCCGCCAACGGCGCTGCCGGCCGTGACACGGTCCGGTTAGCTCGCGGTAGACCCGTGCCCGTTCAGCGACTTCGTGCGTTCGGGATCGATCCAGCCGATATTTCCGTCTGGACGCCTATAGACCACGGACAATCCGCCGTGGGCGGCGTTCCTAAACACGATTGCCGGGTAGCCGGTCAAGTCCAGTTCCATGACAGCCATGGAAACGGTCATTGTCTTCAGAGCGGCCTGGGTTTCCGCGATGACCATCGCCGCGGGCGCGCCCGTCGGGTGATCGATATCCACATCCCAGTCATGATCCTCGCCATCCTCGGCGTCGGGCGCGCGAAGGACGAACATGGCGGCGTTCTCGACCTTCTTGGCCGTGGCCGCCGCCGAGTGGCTCTTCAGACGTCGCTTGTATCGTCGGATCCGCGTGTCGATCTTGGCCAGGGCCGCGTCGAAGGCGGCGTGTGCGTCGCCTCCCGACCCGTGGCTGATCAATTGCTGGCCCGAGGCCAGCTTGACCGAACAATCGACACGGAAGGCGTAACCCTCCTTGCTGACCACGACCTCGGCGTCACCGCCGCGATCGAAGTATTTGCCGATGCTTAGGGCGATTTCGTCGGAGACTCGCGCTCGCAGAGCCTCGCCAACGTCGACATGCTTGCCGGAAACTTGGACTTGCATATCGATACAACGCGCCTGTCTCGAACAGGTGTCAAGCGGTCCAGACGGTCCTTAAGGAACCGTCAGAACAGACCCGAAAATACGGTCATGAGCTTGCGTACGGCGATGATCACCACATGCGCGCTGACGAACAGCAGACCCCCGCTGAACAGCGCCATCAGATAGCCCGCCAAGGCCAGGATTCCGTCCCGCTGCAGCAACGCCAGAGCCAGGATCGCCACCGTCGCCCCCGGCGCCAGGTTGCCCAGCGGGATCGGCAGGACCAGCACCAAGGCGAGCAATGTGCAGACCACGCCGATGGCCCGTTCGCCCATGGGTGCGAACATTGGCCGCAGTCGGGGCCGGGTGATTAGCTCCATGCTCCGCACAATCGGCGCCAGGCGGCGGAAGAGGCCGCGCATGTCATCTCGCTTAAGCGGCTTTTCGGTCAGCCTCCTGGGCAGCCAGGGGTGATCCGCGCCCATAGCGATCTGTGGGGCCAGAAGGAGGATCGGCAGGGACAGGATCGTTGAAGACCCGGGGGGCAGCGGCAGCGTGTTCAGCAGGCCAAAGACCAGCAGCATGGCGCCGAAGGCCCGACTGTCGAAGGCGTCCAGCATCTCGCCGACGGTCAGGGTTGGACGCTCGTCCTCGCCAAACCCCTCGATCACCTCGGCCAGACTCTTCTCGCTCATCCGTTCCTCGTCGCGCCCGCACAGAAACGCGCGGGCGCCGATTAGGCCGCGCGGCCGATGGGCGCGAGCGGTGTTCTCACGTCATATAGGGCGTTCAGGCCATTTCCTTCATCAGCCGCCGACGTTCGACGGAAGACGGGATGCGCATGGCCTCGCGATACTTGGCGACCGTGCGGCGGGCGATATCGACGCCCGCGGCCTTGAGGATTTCGACGATGCGATCATCCGAATGGACGTCCGCCTCGGTCTTCTCCGCATCGACCAGGCCCTTGATCTTGTGCCGGACGCTGGCGGCGGAGTGGGCTTCGCCCCCTTCCGACGACTGGATGGCCGAGGTGAAGAAGAACTTCAGCTCGAAGACGCCCCGCGGCGTGGCGATGTACTTGTTCGAGGTGACGCGGCTGACCGTGCTCTCGTGCATGCCGATCGCGTCGGCGACGGTCTTCAGGTTCAGCGGCCGCAAATGCTCGACGCCAAAGGCCAGGAAACCGTCCTGCTGGCGCACGATCTCGCTCGAGACCTTCAGGATGGTCTTGGCGCGCTGGTCCAGGCTCTTCACCAGCCAGTTGGCCGAGGCCATGCAGTCGGCGACGAAGGTCTTTTCCTGATCGCTGCGCGCGCCCTTGGCGACACGAGCGTGATAGCGCTGATCGACCAGCACGCGCGGCAGGGTGTCGGTGTTCAGCTCGACATGCCACATGCCCCCCAGGCCCTCGCGCACCATGACGTCGGGCACCAGGGTCTCGGCGGGCTCGCTATGATAAGCCGCGCCAGGACGCGGGTTCAGCGCGCGGACCTCGGCGATCATGTCGCGCAGGTCCTCGTCGTCGACGCCACATACCCGCCGCAGCCCCGCCATGTCGCGCTTGGCCAGCAGTTCGAGGTGGTCGAGCATGGCCGCCATGGCCGGATCGTAGCGGTTCAGGTCCTTCAACTGCAGGGCCAGGCACTCGCGGACGTCGCGGGCGAAGACCCCGGCGGGCTCGAAGCCTTGGAGGACCGTCAGGACTTCCTCGACCATCGCCAGCGCGCAGCCCAGGCGGCCAGCCAGCTCGGTCACGTCCAGGCGCAGGTACCCGCCCTCGTCGACCGCGTCGATCAGGATCTCGGCGATGGCGTTGCGGGCCGGCGACAGGGCCGCCTGGACCAGCTGCGCCCGCAGGTGGGCGGAAAGCGTCGGAACATCGACCAGAGCGCTCTCGTAGCCCTCGTCGCCGTCAAAGGAACCGCCGGAGCCGGCGCGCGACCAGTCGATCTGACCGCCGGCATGCTCGGCCTCCGCGCCGTCGCCCGTGGCGCGCTCGCCGGGCGAGACGTCCTCGGTGGGGGCGTCCATCTCACGACTGGCCGCGGTGTCGGCCACCACGTCGAGCTGTGTCAGGCTAGGATCGCGCTCAGCCTCGCCGTCCAGGGCCGGCTCGGCCTCGCCCTCGTCTCGCTGCAACAGCGGATTGCGCTCGAGTTCGGCCTCGACGAAGGCGTCGAGCTCAATGTTCGACAGCTGTAGCAGCTTGATCGCCTGCTGCAGCTGGGGGGTGATGACGAGGCCCTGGCCTTGCCGGAGCTCAAGTCTGTGGCTGAGCGCCAATGCGCCCTCCTGACGAACGAACCAATCTCGACCGTCATTGAAGGGCTGGTTTGGTTAACGGCTTGCGAACGCCTGCAAATATCGGGCCGGTGCGACCTTCCGCCTCGGGAAAATATCATGCCAGAGGCTAAGCCCTTTCACGAAAAGGACTTTGCGGCGTGTTCAGCGTCCCAGAACGCTCCCGATCGGCCAGAGCGGCCCGCGATCAGGCCCCCAACCTGGGTTCGGAGAAGCTGTCGCCCAGATACACCCGCTTAACTTCCGGGTTGTCGACGATCTCGCGCGGAGAGCCTTCGAACAGCACCTCGCCCGCGTGGATGATCGAGGCGCGGTCGATGATGTCGAGCGTCTCGCGGACGTTGTGATCGGTGATCAGGATGCCGATGCCGCGGCTCTTCAGGTAGCCGATCACCTCGCGGATGTCGGCGATCGCCAGGGGGTCGATGCCGGCGAACGGCTCGTCGAGCAACATGAACGACGGCTCGCTGGCCAGGGCGCGGGCGATTTCGACGCGACGCCGCTCACCGCCCGACAGGGCGACGGCCGGAGACTTGCGGATGTGGGTGATACGCAGCTCTTCCAGGATGCTGGTGACCTGCTCGCGCGCCTTGCGGGCGTCCTTCTGGCGCATTTCGACCACCGCCATGACGTTCTGCTCGACCGTCATGCCGCGAAAGATCGAGGCTTCCTGCGGCAGGTAGCCCACGCCCAGACGGGCGCGCTGGAACATCGGCTGAGCCGTGATGTTCTCGCCGTCCAGATAGATCGCGCCATAGTCGGCGGCGATCAGGCCCGTGATCATGTAGAAGCAGGTCGTCTTGCCAGCGCCGTTCGGGCCCAGCAGGCCCGCGACTTCACCGCGCTTGAGGCGCAGGGAGACATTCTTGACGACGGGACGGTCGCCGAACGACTTGCCCACGGAATCGACGAACAGGCCGTCCATGTCGGCGGAGGTCAGGGTCATGAAACGATCCTAGCGCTGGGCCGGCTGGTCGGACGCGGCGGGCGCGTCGCTCTTCTTGCTGTCGTCCTGATAGAACACCGCGCGGACCCGACGCGTCGCGCCGCGCCCCTTGGCGCTGGACTCCAGCTTGGCGTCGTTGGTCTTGGTGTTGACCGTCAGGCGGTCGCCTCGCGCCACGTCCTTGCCCTTAGTCAGGATGACGTCGCCGGTCAGGACCGCGATATTGTCGCTGAACGTATAGACCGCGCGGTCGCCGCGGGCCTTCTGGTTCTCGCTGACGACATAGACGTCGCCTTCGGCTTCCAGGCGCTGGGCGTTGCCGCAGCCGTTGTCCGAGCCCGCGCGCTTGGCGCTGTACACCGTCACCTGCTGGGCGCGCATCCGCGAGCGGTCCTGCAGGATCTCCACGTTGCCGCGGAAGATGGTGATGCACTTGCTGTTGATCGTTTCCTGCTGATCAGCGGACACGTCGATCGGCGCGCTCGAGTCGCCTTGTTGGGCATAGGCCGCGCCGGCGGCTCCAAACCCAGACAGGACCAACGCGGTCGCCGCAGCAGCCGTCCATCGCTTCATCAGAACCATGTCCTCATCCGTCGCGGCCGCCTCAGCGAACCTGCGCCATTTACGTTCTTTACTGCCGTTCTAGCCGCGCGCGAACCCCGCCCCGGAAAACGATGCGGTCGCCCTTGTCATATACGGAGTAGCCGCGCGATTGCACCTGTCCGCCGGGACCTTCGCCATTGAGCGCGCTCTCGCCGGTGACATCGCCGGTGCGCGTATCGACGAACGATTCCTCCGAGGCGAAGCGATAGCCCGTGCCGTCATCCAGCCGCACGTCATCCTTCAGGGTCAGGCCAAAGTCGTCCTGGCGGTAAACGCCGCTCTTGGCCGTCATGCGCGTGGGTGTCGGTGAGCCCAGGTCCAAAGTCAGCGCAGGCTCGTCCAGGATGATTCGCCGGGGGTCGGCGTCATCGCGGATCGCCGAGCGGGCGGTGATCATGAAGCTGCGGCCGTCGGTCGATTGGCCGTAGAAGCGCGGCGTGATCAGCCGGATCTCGGTCTTGGCCTCGACGGGCGGATGGGTGGCGGCCATGTAGGTGCGCCAACCCACCTGCGAAACGACGATTAGCAGCAGGGCGCCAATCGCGATCGGCAGGACGATGCGCGCCATCAGGACGCGGCGCGAGCGGCGGCGCCAGCGCGCGAGATCGGCGCTGATCGCTCTTCCGTTCATGACCGCGGCTGGCTGCATCCTTCGTCCGTCAGCTGTGCGCGAAGATGTCGACGTCCTCCCAACCGGCCAGATCGAGCGAAGCGCGGTGAGGGAGATAGTCGAAGGCGGCCTGGGCCAAGGCCATGCGGCCCTCGCGTTCGAGCATGGCGTTGAGCTTCTCACGCAGCGCGTGCAGGTGCAGCACGTCCGAGGCCGCATAGGCGACCTGGTCGGCGCTCAGCGAGGGCGAGCCCCAGTCCGAAGACTGCTGCGCCTTCGACAGCTCGACGCCCAGCAGCTCGCGCGTCACGTCCTTCAGGCCGTGGCGGTCGGTGTAGGTGCGGGCCAGTTTCGAGGCGATCTTGGTGCAATAGACGGGCGCGGTCACGACTCCCAGATGGAGTTCGAACATGGCGATATCAAAGCGGCCGAAGTGAAAAAGCTTCAGAACGGCTGGATCGGTCAGCAAGGCCTTCAGATTCGGACAGTCGTAACCGGGCCGGCTCAGCCGCACGACATGGGCGTCGCCGTCGCCGGACGACAGCTGCACCACGCACAACGGATCGCGCCCCAGGCGCAGACCCATGGTTTCCGAATCGATCGCGACGATGCTCGCGCCCGCGAACACGCCATCGGGCAGGTCGCCCTCGTGAACGAAATTGGCCAAGTCTCAGAAATCTCCGGCGAGAACCGCGCGTACGACGCGTTCAACCACGCGCCCGATATAGGCGCGCGTTACATATACTCACGATGAATGGGATATCTATCCGCCCAGGTTCTAGATAGGGGAGGATTTTGGCGCCACCCCCGCTTCTCTAAAGAAGCTAACAAGGGGTGGTGCCCAGGAGAGGACTCGAACCTCCACGACCTTTCGGTCACTGGCACCTGAAGCCAGCGCGTCTACCAATTCCGCCACCTGGGCCCGCAGTCGCAACCGGTTAGGTCGCCGCGAGGCCGGGACGTTTAGGGAAAGCGTTCGGCCGCGTCAACAGCGAAAAAACGACAAATCGTGATTTCGTTGCGTCGTCGCGCTCGGTCGTCTAATTCCCGCGTCATCGCATGCGACGAGGAATGAAGATGCAGGGTCTTGTCACGGTGTTCGGCGGCTCCGGTTTCGTGGGCGGCCAGGTCGTGCGGGCGCTCGCCAAGGCGGGCTACCGGGTGCGGGTGGCCGTTCGCCAGCCGAACCTCGCCTATCGCATGCGCATGTTGGGCGACGTCGGCCAGATCGAGGTGGTCCAGGCCAATGTCCGCGTGCCGAGCTCCGTCGCCCGCGCGCTGGACGGCGCAGAGGCCTGCGTGAACCTGGTCGGCGTCCTCTGGGAGAGCGGCCGGCAGAAGTTCCAGTCGATCCACGCCATGGGCGCGCGCAATGTCGCCGAGGCCGCGGCCAAGGCTGGCGTGAAGCGCCTGGTCCACGTCAGCGCGATCGGCGCCGACATGAACGCCACCGCGAAATACGCCCGCTCGAAGGGCGAAGGCGAGGCCATCGTGCGCGCCGCCTTCCCGGGCGCGACGATCGTGCGCCCCTCGATCGTGTTCGGTCCCGAGGACGACTTCTTCAACCGCTTCGCCCAGATGGCCGCCCTGGCGCCGGTGATGCCGCTGGTCGGCGGCGACACCAAGTTCCAGCCGGTGTTCGTCGGCGACGTGGCGGCGGTGATCGCCAAGGCCGTCGCCAGCCCGGCCGCGGTCGGCGTGACCTATGAGCTCGGCGGCCCGACCGTCTACACGATGCGCGAGATTCTCGAGCTGATCCTGACCGAGACGGGCCGCAATCGTCCGCTGCTCCCCGTGCCGTGGCCGATCGCCGGCCTGATCGGGACTCTGGGCGATCTCCAGGCCTCGATCCTGCCGCTGGCCCCGCCACTCACGACGGATCAGGTCGAGATGCTGAAGAGCGACAACATCGCCGCTCATGGCTTGCCTGGCCTCGTCGAGGCCGGCGTCGCGCCGACGGCGGTCGAGGCCGTGGTCCCGACCTATCTCTACCGCTACCGCAAGGGCGGCCAGTACGCCGAGACCCCGGCGGGCGCGTTCTAGCGTTCGCTCGGCAGCGAACAAGAAAAAGCGGTCGCCCCGCGGCGTCCGCTTTTTTGTTGTCCGCCGCTGATCAGCGCGGAACGTACAGCAGCGCCAGGCCGATGACGCCCACGGCGATGCGCCAATAGGCGAACGGCGCGAAGCCGTGGCGCGTGATGAAGTTCAAGACCGTCTTGACGACGAAGACACCCGACACCAGAGCCGCCACGAAGCCCAGCCCGATCAAGCCCAGGTCGTTGGTGCTGAGCTGGTCGATGTTCTTGTAGAGGTCATAGGCGAAGGCGCCGGCCATGGTCGGCATGGCCAGGAAGAAGCTGAACTCGGCCGCCGAGCGCTTGTCGCATTTCAGCAGCAAGGCGCCGGCGATGGTCGCGCCGGAGCGAGACACGCCGGGCACCAGGGCCAGGCACTGGAAAAGGCCGATAATGAAGGCGGTTTTCAACGGATAGTCCGCCACGTCGGTGTAGCGCGGCTCGAACTTCATGCGATCCAGAGCCAACAGGATGAAACCGCCGATGATCAGGGTCGCGCAGACCAAGGCCGGCGTCTCGTAGAGCACGGTCTTGATGAAGTCGTGCGCGGCGACGCCGACAAACACCGCCGGGAGAAACGCCAGCAGAATGCCGATCACGAACCGACGGGAGCTGGGATCGGTCGGCAGGGTGGTCAGCAACCCCCACAGTCGACCGAAATAGACGCTTGTGATCGCCAGGATGGCGCCCAGCTGGATCAGCACCTGAAAGGTGTTGCCGGGACTGTGGAAGCCCAGGAAATGACCGACCAGAAGCAGGTGCCCCGTCGAGGAGACTGGTATGAATTCAGTCAGACCTTCGATCAGCCCGAGAATAAGTGCGATGAGCCAATCTGGCATGAAGGTCCCCTAGAGCGCTGCCCCTCCGGCGTGCGCCAAACATCGTAAACACGGCGTTAATCCACAAATTGGACTACTTTCCCCGCCTGTTGCGACGCGCTCGCAATAACCGCAACGCGGCCAGGGATATATTTGTCTACATTTTTGACTAAGACATTCTTATTGCCCTAAAGAGTCCGTAAGACGCCCGCCAGAGCAATTTTTCTCCCGCCAGGGATGACGAGGGAAGTCGCATGGCCGAGCGCATGCTGAAATTCATCACAGTGCCCCGCAAGACGCCCGAAAAGCGCGCGGCCGCCGAGCGTTCCGGCGACTTCCACGAGATCTACGCCGACTTCATCGACGCCAAGGCGGCCGAGCAGGCTTCGCGCTGTTCGCAATGCGGCGTGCCGTTCTGTCAGACCCACTGCCCGCTGCACAACAACATCCCCGACTGGCTACGAATGACGGCCGAGGGCCGCCTGGAAGAAGCCTACGCCCTGTCGCAGGCGACCAATTCCATGCCGGAAGTCTGTGGCAGGATTTGCCCTCAAGATCGCCTGTGCGAAGGCAACTGCGTGATAGAGCAATCGGGTCACGGCACCGTGACGATCGGCTCGGTCGAGCGCTACCTGACCGACAAGGCCTGGGAGAACGGCTGGGTGAAGCCGCTTGTGGCCGGCGAAGCGCGCGGCCAGTCGGTCGGCGTCATCGGCGCGGGCCCGGCGGGTCTCGCGGCCGCCGAGAAGCTGCGCGAAGCCGGCTATGACGTCACCGTCTATGACCGCCACGACCGCGCCGGCGGCCTGCTGATCTACGGCATCCCCGGCTTCAAGCTGGAAAAGGACGTCGTCGAGCGACGCACCCAGCGCCTGGCCGATGGCGGAGTCGTCTTCAAGCTGGGCTTCGAGGTCGGCAAGGACGCCACGCTCGAAGACCTGCGCGCCCAGCACGACGCGGTGCTGATCGCCGTCGGCGTCTACGCCGCCCGCGACCTGACCGTTCCCGGCGGCGGCAGCAAGGGGGTCGTGCCCGCGCTCGACTATCTGATCACCTCCAACCGCCTGTCGCTGGGCGATAGCGTTCCGGCCTACGACTCCGGCGAGCTGAACGCCGAGGGCAAGGACGTGGTCGTGGTCGGCGGCGGCGACACCGCCATGGACTGCGTCCGCACGGCCATCCGCCAAGGCGCGGCCTCGGTCACCTGTCTCTATCGCCGCGACAAGGCCAACATGCCCGGCTCGATGCGCGAAGTCGCCAACGCCGAGGAAGAAGGCGTGACCTTCGAATGGCTGGCCGCCCCGCGCGCCCTGTCCGGCGAGGCCGAGGCCGTCACCGGTGTGCGCGCCATCCGCATGCGCCTGGGCGCCCCGGACGCCTCGGGCCGCCAGAGCCCCGAGGAAATCCCGGGCGGCGACTTTGATCGTCCGGCCCAGCTGGTCGTGAAGGCGCTCGGCTTCGAGCCCGAGAACCTGCCCGAGCTGTGGTCGGCGCCGGACCTGAAGGTGACCCGCTGGGGCACAGTGAAGGCCGACGTCCGCAACCAGATGACCAATCTCGACGGCGTGTTCGCCGCCGGCGACATCGTGCGCGGCGCCTCGCTGGTCGTCTGGGCGATCAAGGACGGCCGCGACGCCGCCGACGCCATCCACCGCTACCTGCAGGCCAAGATCGGCGCGCCCGCGCTGATCGCGGCGGAATAAGAGAGAGGAACCAAGACCATGACCGCGATGGACCTCTATCTGAAGAACCGCCAGGCCCTGATCGACGGCCACGCCTATGACCCGTCGACCGAGCGCGACGCCTGCGGCGTGGGCCTGGTCTGCGCCATCGACGGCCAGCCGCGCCGCGAGGTGGTCGAACTGGCGATCAAGGCCCTGAAGGCCCTCTGGCACCGGGGCGCGGTCGACGCCGACGGCAAGACCGGCGACGGCGCCGGCATCCTGGTCAGCGTCCCGCAGGACTTCTTCGTCGACCAGGTGCGCCGCACGGGCCACGCCCTGCGCCCCGGCCCGATCGCCGTCGGCCAGGTCTTCCTGCCACGCACCGACCTGGGCGCCCAGGAGCTGTGCCGCACGATCGTCGAGGCCGAGGCCCTGCGTTTCGGCTTCTATATCTACGGCTGGCGCCAAGTGCCGGTGAACACCGCCGTGATCGGCGAGAAGGCCAACGCCACTCGTCCGGAAATCGAGCAGATCATGCTGGCGCCCCCTCCCGGCCTGGACGGCGAGGCGCTGGAGCGCGCCCTGTTCCTGTGCCGCAAGCGCATCGAGAAGCGCGTGCACGGCCAGAACGTCACCGACTTCTACATCTGCTCCTTCTCGGCCAAGTCCCTGATCTACAAGGGCATGTTCCTGGCCGAGCACATCGACGAGTTCTATCCCGACCTGAAGGACGAACGCTTCGCCGCGGCGGTGGCGATCTTCCACCAGCGCTATTCGACCAACACCTTCCCGCAGTGGCGCCTGGCCCAGCCCTTCCGGATGCTCGCCCATAACGGCGAGATCAACACGATCAAGGGCAACATCAACTGGATGAAGTCCCACGAGATCAAGATGGCCGCCCAGGCCTTCGGCGAGTTCGGGGACGACGTGAAGCCGGTGATCCAGCCGGGCGGCTCGGACAGCGCCAACCTCGACAACACCTTCGAGGTGCTGGTGCGCGCCGGCCGTGACGCGCCGATGGCCAAGGCCCTGCTGGTTCCGGAAGCAGCCAACCCGAAGATGAAGGCCGCCCACAAGGCGCTCTATTCCTACTGCAACGCGGTGATGGAACCGTGGGACGGCCCGGCCGCCCTGTGCGCCACCGACGGCCGCTGGGTCGTGGCCGGCAAGGACCGCTCGGGCCTGCGCCCGCTGCGCGTGGCCTATACCGACGACGGCCTGGTCATCATGGGCTCGGAAGCCGGCATGTGCGGCGTCGAGGAAAGTCGCATCACCCGCAAGCTGGCCATCTCGCCGGGCCGCATGATCGCGATCGACCTGGCCGAAGGCCGCCTCTATGGCGAAGAAGAGATCATCGACGAACTGGCCGGCCGCCACCCCTACACCGAGTGGCTGGGCAACATGGTCGATCTGGAGAAGGAGATCGGCCCCGGTCCCGAGCCGCGCAAGTACGGCCGCGAGGAGCTGACCCGTCGCCAGGCCGCCGCCGGCTATAGCCTCGAAGACCTGGAAATGATCCTCGCCCCCATGGTCGAGGAAGGCAAGGAAGCCGTCGGCTCGATGGGCGACGACACCCCGCTGGCGGTGCTGTCGGAGAAGTACCGCCCGCTCAGCCACTATTTCCGCCAGAACTTCAGCCAGGTGACCAACCCGCCGATCGACCCCCTGCGGGAAACCGGCGTCATGAGCCTGAAGACCCGCTTCAAGAACCTTGGCAACATCCTGGCGCAGGACGCCGCACAAGCGGATGTCTACGTGCTGGAAAGCCCCGTGCTGACCACCGGCATGTACGAGCGCGTCCACGCGCTGCTGGGCGAGAAGAACGTCGCGGTCATCGACTGCACCATGCCGCTGCCGGCCGAGGAGGCCCGCGCCGGCGACGCCCTGCGCGCCAACCTCGATCGCATCCGCGCCGAGGCCGAGGACGCGGTCCTGCGCGGCTGCGGCGCCATCGTCCTGACCGACGAGGCCAGCGACGCCGAGCGCGTGGCCCTGCCCATGATCCTGGCTACCGGCGGCGTCCACGCCCACCTGGTCGCCAAGGGCCTGCGGTCGTACGTCTCGATCATCGTCCGCTCGGCCGAGTGCCTGGACACGCACTATTTCGCGGTGCTGGTCGGCGTCGGCGCCACGGCGGTCAACGCCTACCTGGCCCAGGAAAGCTTCCAGGACCGCCTTGAACGCGGCCTAGTCGGCGACAAGTCGCTGCGCGACGTCTGCATCAACTTCAAGACGGCCATCGAGGGCGGCCTGCTGAAGATCATCTCCAAGATGGGCATCAGCGTCATCTCCTCGTACCGCGGCGGCTACAACTTCGAAGCCGTCGGCCTGTCGCGCGCCCTGGCCGCCGAGTTCTTCCCGGGCATGCCCTCGCGAATCTCGGGCATCGGTTTGGCCGGCATCGAGAGCAAGGCCGTCGAGCTGCACCGCAAGGCCTGGGGGACGCCCGCCGTCACCCTGCCGGTCGGCGGCCTGTACAAGGCCCGCCGCTCGGGCGAGGCCCACGCCTTCGAGGCGCGCCTGATGCACACCCTGCAGACGGCCTGCGATACCGGCGACTACGAGCTGTACCGCCGCTGGAGCAACGGCCTGCGCACGCAGAAGCCGATCCAGCTGCGCGACCTCTTGGACTGGCGCTCGGACCGCAACCCGATCTCGACCGACGACGTCGAGAGCGTCAACGAGATCCGCAAGCGCTTCGTCACGCCGGGCATGAGCCTGGGGGCCCTGTCCCCCGAGGCCCACGGCGCCCTGAACATCGCCATGAACCGCATCGGCGCCCGCTCGGTCTCGGGCGAGGGCGGCGAGGACAGCGCGCGCTACAAGCCACTGCCCAACGGCGACAACCCCAACAGCGCCATCAAGCAGGTGGCGTCGGGCCGCTTTGGCGTCACGGCCGAATACCTGAACCAGTGCGTCGAGCTTGAGATCAAGGTCGCCCAGGGCGCCAAGCCCGGCGAAGGCGGCCAGCTGCCCGGCTTCAAGGTCACCGAAATGATCGCCCGCCTGCGTCACTCCACCCCTGGAGTCATGCTGATCAGCCCGCCGCCGCACCACGACATCTATTCGATCGAGGATCTGGCCCAGCTCATCTATGACCTGAAGCAGATCAACCCGATCGCGCGGGTCACGGTGAAGCTCGTCGCCGCCACCGGCATCGGCGCGATCGCGGCCGGCGTCGCCAAGGCCAAGGCCGACGTGATCCTAGTCGCCGGCGGCGTCGGCGGCACCGGCGCCTCGCCCCAGACCTCGGTGAAGTACGCCGGCGGTCCGTGGGAGATGGGCCTGTCGGAAGCCAACCAGGTTCTGACCCTGAACAACCTGCGCCACTCCGTCGTCCTGCGGACCGACGGCGGCATGCGCACGGGCCGCGACATCGTCATCGCCGCCATGCTGGGCGCCGAGGAGTTCGGCATCGGCACGGCCTCGCTGGTGGCCATGGGCTGCATCATGGTGCGCCAGTGCCACTCCAACACCTGCCCGGTCGGGGTCTGCACCCAGGACGAGGCCCTGCGCGCCAAGTTCACCGGCACGCCCGACAAGGTCATCAACCTCTTCACGTTCATCGCCGAAGAGGTGCGCGAGATCCTGGCGGGCCTGGGCTTCCGATCCTTGCAGGAAATCGTCGGCCGAACCGACCTCTTGGCCCAGGTCAGCCGCGGCGGCGAGCATCTCGACGACCTCGACCTGAACCCGCTGCTGGTCCGCGCCGATCCTGGCGCGAACAAGCCCTACTGCACGGTCGAGGGCCGCAACGCGGTGCCGGACACGCTGGACGCCCAGATCGTCCGCGACGCCGCCCCGCTGCTGGAGCGCGGCGAGAAGATGCAGCTGACCTACACGGTCCGCAGCACCGCCCGCACCATCGGCACCCGCACCTCCAGCCACATCGTCCGCAAGTTCGGCATGAAGGGCCTGCCTTCCGGCCACCTGACCGTCCAGCTCAAGGGCTCGGCTGGCCAGAGCCTGGGCGCCTTCGCCGTCCAGGGCCTGCGCATCGAACTGACCGGCGAGGCCAACGACTATGTCGGCAAGGGCCTGTCGGGCGCGACGATCGTGATCAAGCCGGCGCGTGGCCTCGCGGCCCCGGAGACCAACACCCTGATCGGCAACACCGTGCTGTTCGGCGCCACCTCGGGCCGGCTGTTCGCGGCGGGCCAGGCCGGTGAGCGCTTCGCGGTCCGCAACTCGGGCGCCGTCACGGTGGTCGAGGGCTGCGGCGCCAACGGCTGCGAGTACATGACCGGCGGCCAGGTGGTGATCCTGGGCCCGACGGGGAACAACTTCGGGGCCGGCATGACCGGCGGCATGGCCTTCGTGCTGGACCAGCACGACCGGTTCGAGGCCAACATCAATCCCGACAGCATCCTCGTCCAGCGCCTGGCCTCGCCCTACTGGGAAGGCGTGCTGCGCTCGCTGATCGCCGAGCACGCGCGCGAGACCGACTCGGTTTTCGCCGCGACCCTGCTGCGCGACTGGGACCGCGTCCGCGACCAGTTCTGGCAAGTCTGCCCGAAGGAGATGGTCAACCGCCTTCCCCAGCCGCTGGCGGCGGAAGAGGCCGTTCACGAACGCGCCTGATCGCTTTAAGCGTTGAAGATGGAGCCGCCGCGAGAGCCTGACCGGCTTTCGCGGCGGTTTTCGTTTCAGCGCAACGCCCGAAGCCTCGCGGCCTCCAGAGCCTTCAAGCCCTCGAGGGCGCGGACGAACGGCGCCTGGGAGATCGTCACCGAGCCCGCGCGCGGCCGATCGAGATCCAGGATCAGGGTGACCGCTAAAGAGACCAGGACGAACAAGGCCAGTGACGCCACCATGTGCCGTCGCCCGGCGGAGGCCATACCGTAACCCAGCATCGCCGCCGCGACCCAGGCATAGACGACTAGAGAGCGAAGGATCGCGTCGGGCACGTGCGCCTCCAGCGCCGCCTGGCGCGAGGAGGCCAGATCGAACAGCTCGTTGGTGGTCTCCAGCAACGCGGGATTGATCGTCGCGGCCGGCGCGGCGCGCACGGCCGGCATGAGATCGGCCCAGAGCCGCGCCTGCAGGGCGTCCGTCTCCGCCTCGGCGGCGGCGAGCTTTTGGCGGTCCTCGCCGGCGGCGAAGAAGTCCTGGCGCGCCTGACCATAGGCCACGACGCCCTGGCTCAGCCGGCCACGGAACGGCTCGTCCAACGCCTGGACGCGCAGGTAGGTGGTCGAAAGCGCATTGGCCTCCTCCAGGACCAACGCGCGACGCGCCTCGTAGCGATCCGAGGCCATCGAGAAGGTGAAGGCGATCAAGAGGCCCAGCAGCGCCAAGGCCGCCGACAGCAGATGCCCAGCGCCCATCGTCTCGTCGCTTGCGCCCATGCGCCGCCCGCAGCGATAGCCGATCTCCTGCATCAACAGCAGGCTGGCGGCCAAGACGGCTCCCAGCAGCGGAAGCGGCAAGGCGGACAGGTTGATCATGGCGGCCTCCGACCCATGTTCCTCGGACTACAGGTCAAGCTTGGACTTCTGGCAAGCGCCTGGGACCTTGCGCGCGGGGCGCTGAAGCCGCGTTATGCGGCGGGCTGAACGAACGGAGCCGTCCGACATTCCATGTCCATGCGCGCCTTCGCCCACCTGCTCGACCGGCTGTCCCTGACCAGTTCGCGCAACGCCAAGCTGACGTTGATCGAGGACCACCTGCGCCAGACGCCGGACCCCGATCGCGGTTACGCCCTGGCGGCGCTGACCGGCGCGCTGTCATTCAACGCCGCCAAGCCAGCCTTCATCCGCAAGGCGGTCGAGGCGCGGATGGACGCCCAGTTGTTCGGCTGGTCCTACGACTATGTCGGAGACTTGGCCGAGACCGTCGCCCTGGTCTGGCCCGCCAAGCTCGGCGCGAACCGGCCACCCGAGCTCTCCGAGGTGATCGACGCCCTGCACTCCACCTCCCGCGCCGAGGTCCAGCGGCTGATCGAGGGGTGGCTCGACGCCTTGGACCCCGACGGCCGCTGGGCCTTGCTGAAGCTGATGACCGGCGGCCTGCGCGTCGGCGTTTCCTCGCGCCTGGCCAAGCAGGCCTGCGCCAATTTCGGCGGCGTCGAGATCGGCGAGATCGAAGAGGTCTGGCACGCGATGAGCCCGCCCTATGGCGACCTCTTCGCCTGGCTGGAAGGGCGCTCGGAGCGCCCCTCGCCCGACGCGCCGGGACGCTTCCGGCCGGTGATGCTGGCCCAGCCGATCGACGAGGCCGTCGACTTCGCCAAGCTCGATCCGGCGGACTACATCGCCGAGTGGAAATGGGACGGCATCCGGGTTCAGGCGGTCAGCGAACGGGGTGGGCGCAAGCTCTACACCCGCACCGGCGACGACATCTCCGCCAGCTTTCCCGACGTGATTGACGCCCTGGACTTCGAAGGCGCGATCGATGGCGAGCTGCTGGTCCTGCGCGACGGCGCCCTGGCCCCGTTCGGCGACCTGCAGCAGCGTCTGAACCGCAAGACCGTGGACGGCAAGCAGCTGGCGAATTTCCCCGCCGGGATCCGGGCCTATGACTTGCTTCTGGACGGCGAGGAGGATCTGCGCGCCCTCCCCTTCGTCGAGCGGCGGGCTCGCTTGGAGACCTTCGTCGGCCGTCTCAAGACCCGTCGGATCGACCTGTCCCCTCTGCAGCCCTTCGGAACTTGGGAAGAACTGGCCGCGCTGCGCCTGGATCCGCCCGAAGGCGACGCCCGCCTCTCCGAGGGGCTGATGCTCAAGCGCCGTGACAGCGTCTACGAGCCGGGCCGCCCGAAGGGCCCCTGGTTCAAGTGGAAGCGGGACCCGCACCTGATCGACGCGGTGTTGATGTACGCCCAGCGCGGCCACGGCAAGCGCTCGAGCTTCTATTCCGACTACACCTTCGGCGTCTGGCGCGAGGACGAGGAGGGGCGTCGAAACCTCACCCCGGTCGGCAAGGCCTATTTCGGCTTCACGGACGAGGAGCTGAAGCAGATCGACAAGTTCGTCCGCGACCATACGATCGAGCGGTTCGGTCCCGTGCGCTCGGTGCGCGCCGACCTTGAGTTCGGCCTTGTGTTCGAGGTCGCCTTCGAGGGCCTGCAGCGCTCGACCCGCCACAAATCGGGCGTGGCGATGCGCTTCCCGCGCATCAACCGAATCCGCTGGGACAAGCCCTCTCGCGAAGCCGATGAACTCGCGACACTGGAGGCGATGCTCGACTAGGCGATGGGGCCTGGGCGCCTATATAGGCCGCCAAGCGTCGTCTCGCGTCGCGGCCGGATCGGCCGCCAGGCGCTCGCCCGGAGTCTCGCATGACCCAAGCCTCGGAAGCCGGCGGACTGAGCCGTGGCCTGACCCTCGCCATGGCGACCGCCACGGGGATCGGCGTCGCCAACATCTACTATAACCAGCCGATGCTGGGCCTGATGCTGCGCGACGTGCCCAGCGGGCTGACCACCATGGTCCCGACCGCCACGCAGCTGGGCTACGCCGCGGGCCTGTTTCTGCTGGTCCCGTTGGGCGACCTGGTCGAGCGACGCCGGCTGATCGTGCTGCAGTTCCTGGCCCTGGCGGTCGCGCTCGTCGCGGCGGCGATCGCTCCGACGGCGGGTCTGATGATCCTGACATCGCTGTTTGTTGGCGCGGCCTCGACCGTCGCTCAACAGATCGTCCCGTTCGCCGCCCACCTGTCCTCGCCAGAGCGACGCGGCGCGACGGTCGGAACGGTCATGGCCGGCCTGCTATGCGGCATCCTGCTGAGCCGGACGCTCGCCGGCTTCGTCGCCGAGCACGCTGGCTGGCGGGCGATGTTCTGGCTGGGCGCGCCCATGGCCCTGGCCGCCGGCGCCTGGATGGCCGCGAAGCTGCCGCGCAGCCATCCGCAAGCGGGGCTGTCCTACGGCGCCTTGCTGGCCTCGCTGGGGCGGCTTTGGACCGAATTCGGCGCCCTGCGCCTCGCCGTGGTCACCCAGGCCCTTCTGTTCGCGACCTTCACGGCCTTTTGGACAACCCTGGCCCTGCGCCTTCAGGAGCCGCGCTTCCATCTCGGCGCCGACGTCGCCGGCCTGTTCGGTGTGATCGGCGCCGTGGGCATTCTGGCCGCGCCCTTGGCGGGCCGTATCGCCGACAAGCGCGGTCCGCGCCCGATCATCGCCCTGGGCGCTGGCTTGGCGCTGGTCTCGTGGCTGGTCTTTGGCCTGTGGACCGCGATCCCGGGGCTGGTCGTCGGCGTGATCCTGCTGGACTTCGCGGTGCAGAGCGCCCTCGTCTCCAACCAGCATGTCGTCTACGCGCTGCGGCCCGAAGCCCGCTCGCGGATCAACACCGTCTTCATGGGCGGCATGTTCCTGGGCGGCGCGGCCGGCTCCGCGGCCGCGGCCTTCGCCTGGAAGAGCGCGGGCTGGACCGGTGTCTGCGCCCTGGGCGTGAGCCTGACGGCGGCGGCCACCGTTCTTCAACTGGTCAACCTCGCCCGCCGCCGAGCGCTGAAGGCCGCTTAGGCCCCGAACGACTGGATCGCGTCAATGATCTTCCGCTGGTCGGCTTCGCCCAGATAGGGGTGCATCGGCAGGGCCAACACGGTCTCGGCCTTAGCCTCCGTGACCGGCAGGCCGCCCGCGCCGCGCGGGAAGGCCGCGTAGGGGGCCTGCACGTGCATCGGCACCGGATAGTAGACGGCGGTCGGGATCCCTTGAGCCTTCAGATGCGCGGCCAGACCGTCACGATCACGGTGCTCGATCACATACTGAGCCCAGACCGAAACGCCGCCTTCGATCACCGCCGGCGTCGAGATCACCGCGCCCTTCAGGCCCTCGGCGTAGCGGTTGGCCACGACCTGCCGCAGCGCGATCTCCTCGGCGAAGATCGCCAGCTTCTCGATCAGGATCGCGGCTTGGATCGTATCCAGGCGCGAGTTCATGCCGATACGGGTGTTCAGATATTTCGGGTCGTGATCGAAGGTCTTGCCCGCCAGGTCCGGGCCGACGGCCTTGCCGTGGACGCGGTAGCTGTCCATCAGGTCCCAGAGGGTGGCGTCATTGGTCAGCACCGCGCCGCCGTCGCCGT
The DNA here is from genome assembly GCF_001556515.1 of Caulobacter sp. CCH9-E1. Taxonomy (GTDB): domain Bacteria; phylum Pseudomonadota; class Alphaproteobacteria; order Caulobacterales; family Caulobacteraceae; genus Caulobacter. Next base: position 29,784 of record NZ_LSJA01000055.1, read on the forward strand.
AACAGCCCAGCGGCTTGGCCGGAAAGAAGCTGGTGGTGGCGACGTCCGCCCAGTGCAGCGGATGCTTGCCATCCAGCGTGCAGCCGAAGCCCTGAGCGCTGTCAGCGATCAGCTTCAGGCCTTCGCGATCGCAGATGGCCTTGATCGCCGGATAATCGGCGGGTTGGCCGAAAAGGTCGACGGCGATGACGACCTTGGGCGTCAGCCTGCCCTCGGTCTTCACGCCGGCGATGGCGGCTTCCAGCTTGGCCGGGTCGAGATTGTAGGTATCCGGCAGGACGTCGACGAACACCGGTGTGGCGCCGACCCACGGCACGACTTCCGGCGTCGCCGCGAAGGTGAAGGACGGACAGAACACCGCGTCGCCCGGACCGACGTTCCAGGCCATCAGCGGTAAGGCGATCGCGTCGGTGCCGTTGGCGCAGGACAGGGCCCGCTTGGCCTGGCCGAACTCGGCGAGCTTGGCCTCGAACTCCCGCACCTGCGGGCCCATGACATAGGCGCCGCTGTCCAGCACCTTGGCGATGGCGGCGTCGATCTTGTCGCGGATCCGGCGCTGCTGCGCGCCGAGGTCGATGAAGGGCATGCTCATGGGCGGCGCTCTTAGTCTTCGTTCAGGGCGAATTCGAGCCAATTGATGTAACCGACTGTTTCCACTGGCTTGACCCGCCGCTCCGAAGCGGAACCATAGGCCCAGCCGCGCCGTTGCCCGAACGCGCGGGGGCGCCTATCGAGACCTTCATGCAGACTAAGCCCAGTCCGATCCCGGCCAACACGCCGCTGCCGTCGCTGATGAACGTCAAGGCGGACGAGACCATGTTAGGCCACTTCCTGGACTGGCTGGGCAAGCTGGCCGTCAATCTCGTGGTCGCCGGCCTGATCCTGGCGGTAACCTTCTGGGCCGCGGGTTGGGCGGCGCGGTTCATGCGGCGGACGCTCGGCCGCGTGCACCGAAGTTCGCCGGACCCCACGCTGGAGAGCTTCAGCGCCTCGCTGGCGCGCTATGCGGTGATCGCGGTCGGCCTCGTGGCCGTGCTTCAGCAACTGGGCGTGCAGGCCACCTCGATCCTGGCGGTGCTGGGCGCGGCCTCGCTGGCCATCGGTCTCGCCCTGCAAGGCGCTCTGTCGAACGTGGCGGCGGGCGTGATGATCCTGCTGTTCCGGCCGTACCGCCTCGGCGACGTGATCGAGACCGCGACGCGCCAGGGCACGGTCAAGTCGCTGGACCTGCTGTTCACCGAGATCGCCACGCCGGACAACGTCAAGGTGATGATCCCCAACAGCAAGGTGTTCGGGGATGTGATCCTGAACTATTCGACCCATCGCCATCGCCGGGCCGACGTGCTGTTCAAGGTGCCGCTGAAGACGGACCTCGTCCTCGTGCTCAAGCGCCTGCGCGAGCGCGCCGAGAACGATCCTCGCATCCACCAGGACCCCGCGCCGATGATCGAGGTGACCGACCTTTCGGAACTCTTCGCCCAGGCGGCGATCAGGGTCTGGACCTCCGCGGCGGACTTCGGGCCCGTGAAGACGGACCTGATGCTTTCGGCCCACCTGCTGGCCGAGAACCCCGAGCGCGCCGACCTGCCGGCGCCGCGCCCCTCCAAAGCCACGGACCCCTCTCCCGCCATGCCCGGCGAGGGCGAGCACCACCTGCTGAGCTTGATCAAGACGCGTCGCAAGCGTTCGACGGGGACAGCGTCCAAGCCCGAAGCCTAGGTTCGATGAGCCACGCCGGCGAAAGCCGCGGCCTGTCGATCGAAGCCGGCTGCGCCTACTGCATCGACGGAACCGGCGTCCTGCAGGACTTTTCAAAGCGTTTCGAGCGCATGGCGCAATAGCGGGAGCGCCGTGGCGACCCGCGCGCGCAGGCCCAGCAGGAGACCATCGCTGACATGGCCAAGATGCCAGCCTGAAAAGATCATCCAGAGGGGCTGGCGCGCAAGGTCGGCTAGGCCGCGCCCTGGCAGTGGGTCCATTCCTGCGCGAACTTCAGGCTAAGACCCGCCTCCTCGAACACCACACGGCGAAGCTGCCCCAGGCGCTCGGGCGCGTCGTGGATGATCACGAACGGAAAGCCGTTGTCGGACAGGAAATCGTGCAGGAAGCGCGAGAACCGATCGGCCTCTTCGGGCCCGGTAAGGCGGACTTCGGTCTCGGCGATCTGGGGAACCATGAGCGTGGCCCTCTGTGAGCGGACCACTTTTAACGCGCGAACTCGCCGCTGCGAACCAGCTTCGCTATAGCGAAATAAACTGTGATCACTTGATCGCTTCACGGGCGAGCCAAACGCCCGCCCGGAAACGACGTAAAGCCTTACAGGATGGACTGCCCCGTCGAGGCCCAGTCCTTCAGGAACTGCTCCAGGCCCTTGTCGGTCAGCGGGTGCTTGTAAAGATCCGTGAACACCGCCGGCGGGATCGTCACCACGTCGGCGCCGACGATGGCGGCTTCCTTGACGTGGGTGGCGTTGCGCACCGAAGCGGCCAGGATCTCGGTCTCGTAGCCGTAATTGTCGTAGATCGCGCGGATGTCGCGGATCAGGTCCATGCCGTCGAAGCCGTAGTCGTCCAGGCGGCCGATGAATGGCGAGACGAAGGTCGCCCCGGCCTTGGCGGCCAGCAGCGCCTGGGTCGGCGAGAAGCACAGCGTGACGTTGGTCTTGATCTCTTCGTCGGCGAAGGCGGCGCAGGCGATCAGGCCGTCGCGTGTCAGGGGGATCTTCACGACGACGTTCGGCGCGATCGCCGCCAGTTTCTTGCCTTCGGCGATCATGGCCTCGGCGGTGGTCGCGGCGACCTCGGCGCTGATCGGACCCGGGACGATGTCGCAAATCTCGGCGATCACCTCGAGCATGGGACGGCCCGACTTAGCGATCAGGGTCGGATTGGTGGTCACGCCATCGATCAGGCCGGTGGAGGCTAGGTCGGCGATGACCTTGGTGTCGGTGCTGTCGAGGAAGATCTGCATGGTCGCTCGCGCTGGATTTCTTGGGGAACTCGTCCCGGTTTATCGCGCGCGCGGGCGGGACGCCAGCCGCTAGACGGCCAGACCGGAAGCGATCAGCCGATCCGCCGTGCGCTCAACCGCCGCGCGCCAGGGCTCGGGCTCGAAGCCGAAAACGGCGCGCAGCTTAGCGGTATCGAGCGGCGACCGCGGCGGCCGTGGCGCGGGCTCGGCGAAAGCCGCCTGCGTCGTGGGCTCGATCCGGGCTCGCGCCTGCGGATCGCGGTCGATCGCCGCCTTGGCGAAGTCGAAACGGCTGGTCTCGCCCGCGTTGGCGAAGTGAAAGAGACCGAACGCCGGGTCATCCGCCGGCGCGCCGGCCCAGCGCGGCGCGGTCGCGACCAGAAAGGCGGCCAGGGCCTCGCCGTCCGTGGGCGAGCCGAACTGGTCAGCGACGACCCGCAGCACATCGCGCTCCCGCGCCAGCCGCAGCATGAAGCTGACATAGTTGCGGCCGTAGCGGGAAAAGACCCAGGAGACACGCAGCACGACGGTGCGGGGATGGGCCAGTACAGCCTGCTCGCCGGCCAGCTTGGAGCGACCATAGGCGTTGATGGGCCGCGCTTCGTCGGTCTCGACATAGGGGCGATCCGTCACGCCATCGAACACCGCGTCGGTCGAGAGGTGGACGAACGGCAGACCCCGCGCCGCGCAGGCCTCCGCCATCACGTCCGGCGCGATCGCGTTGACGGTAAACGCTTCGTCTGGACGCGCCTCGGCGGGATCGACCTGGGTGAAGGCGGCTGTATTGAGGACGAGATCGCAGTCGGCCTCCCGGATCGCCTCCCGGATTTGCTCAGCGTTCTCGAGGTCGCATTCGGCGCGGGATAGCGCGGTCACCTCGACGCTTTCACGGGCGGCCGCCTGGACGGCGGTGGCGACCTGCCCAGTCCTGCCGAACTGCAGGACCTTCATTTCAGTTCTGGAACGCGATCGCCGAGCACCTGGGCGACGAAAGCCCGCAGGTTGCCGCCCTTGAACAGATAGCCAGGCATGCCGGCGCGGTTGCCCGCCTCCACGTCGATGTGACGATCGCCGATGATCACGGCCTCTTCCGGCTTCAGGTTCCAGTCGGCCAGCCCCCGCAGGATCATGCCCGGATTGGGCTTGCGATCGGGGTGATCGGCCACGCGATAGGCCTCCACGATCGCCGCTTCATGGAAGGGGGAATAGTAGAAGGCGTTGATCTGTCCGCCGAGCTCGGCAAGCTGGTCCTGCATGGCGTCGTGGAAACGGTCCATGGCCGCCTCGTCGAAATAACCCCGGCCGATGCCCGACTGGTTCGTGACGACCAGGACTTTCAGGCCCGCCTTGCTGATCGCCGCCACGGCCTCCCGGGCGCCTTCTATCCAGTCCAGCCGTGCTGGATCAAAGACATAGCCGTGATCGATGTTCAGGACGCCATCGCGGTCCAGGAACACGGCCTTCAGGGGCGGAAGATCAGAGGCGCCGGTCATGCCTTGAGCAGTACCGCGCGCGAAACGAATTCGCCAGACCACTGTCTTGGCTCGACACGGATTGCGCTCTAGAAGGACCTATATCTCAGGGAAATTCCTCGATGACGAACGCCCTCGCCGACGCCGCCCGCCTGCGCGACCGCCTCAAGACCTGGGCGACCGAGGCGGCCTACCCACTTTGGTGGACGGTCGGGGCGGACCACGAAAAGGGCGGCTTTTTCGAGAAGCTCGACCTCGAAGGCGCGCCGGTCGACGGCCCACGCCGAGGGCGCGTCCTGCCGCGCCAGATTTTCTCGTTCGCCATCGCTGGCGATCTCGGCTGGACCGGCCCTTGGCGCGAAGCTGTCGAGCACGGACTGTCGTTCTACCTCTCCGCCTACCGCCGCCCCGACGGCCTTTTCCGGACCCTGATCGGCCCGAACGGCGAGAGCCTGGACGAGACGGCGGAGCTTTACGACCAAGCCTTCGCCATGTTCGCCCTGGCGGGCGTCGCCAAGGCGCTGCCGGCGCGCGCGGCCGAGGCCAAGGCGATCGCCGTCGAGGTGCGCGAAAAGCTGATCACCGAGCGCAAGCATCCGGTCGCGGGTTTCCACCAGTCCAACCCGCCGACCGCGCCGCTGCAGTCCAACCCGCACATGCACCTGTTCGAGGCCATGCTGGCCTGGACGACGATCGACGACGATCCGGCCTGGCGCGCCCTGGCGGACGAAATCGCCGAACTGGCGCTCGCCAAGTTCATCGACGGCAAGAGCGGTCAGCTGCGCGAATTCTTCGACCTGGACTGGAACGCCGCGCCGGGCGTCGAGGGCCGCATCTGCGAACCGGGGCACCAGTTCGAGTGGGGCTGGCTGCTGCTGCGCTGGGGCAAGCTGGCCGGCCGCCTCGACGCAACCAAGGCCGCCTTGCGCATGATCGACGACGCCGAGTCCAAGGGCGTCGACCTGGCGCGTGGCGTGGCGATCAACGCCCTGCTCGACGATTTCTCGATCCATGACAACGGCGCGCGGCTTTGGCCGCAGACCGAGCGGATCAAGGCCGCCGTGCTGGCGGCCGAGATCACGGGAGAGGCCAAGTACTGGGACATGGCCGCCGCCGGCGCGGAGGGTCTGCTGACCTATCTGCGGACGCCGGTCCCAGGCCTGTGGCGCGACAAGTACCAGCCCGACGAGACCTTCGTGGAGGAGCCGGCGCCGGCCAGCTCCTTCTACCATATCGCGCTGGCGATCCTGGAGCTCGACAGGACGATCAGCGCGCAGGCGTAGGCGAGACCTATCGCGGGCGAGTGACCAGCAGGGTCGCCGCCCCGATGGCGCGGGCGCGCACCTCGTCCTCCAGAGGGACCACCGCACCGGCGGCGTAGACGTCGCCGTCCATCTCGAGAACGCCCTCGAGCACCTGGATCGTCGACGCCGGCAGGACGAAATCGTCGCCTGCCGAGGCCCGTCGCAGTTCGACGTCGAACCCGTCGGTCGAGACGAGGGTCTCGGTCCCGCTGGGCGAGGCGCTGCGGCGCGAGGCGATCGAACGCCCCTTGGCCTTGAGGCCGTCGACGAGCGTCTTGACCGCCTGGCTGTCCTTGCGATGACAGACCAGCACCGCGTCCGGCTCGACCACCACGACGATGTCGCTGACGCCGATCACGCCGACATAAGGGCCCGTGGAGCGCACCAGCACGCCCGTCGCGCCGTGCAGGTCGACGTCGCCGGCCCGGGCGTTGCCCTCGCCGTCGCGGGTCGAAGCTTCCCAGATCGCGTCCCAGGCGCCGAGGTCCGACCAGGCGAAGGCGGCGGGCACGACAGCGGCCTTCTGGGTCCGCTCCATGACCGCGTAGTCCAGCGAGATCTTCTTGGCCTGGGCGAAAGCCTCGCGATCAAGTCGGCCCACGCCCGCCTCGAGCTCCAGGTCCGCGACGCAGGCCTTGGCGGCGGCGGCCACCGACGGCTCGAACGCCTCGAACTCGCCCAGCAGGGTCGCGGCCTTGAAGGCGAAGTTGCCGCTGTTCCACAGATAGCCTTCCAGCAGATAGCGCTCGGCGGTGGCCTGATCCGGCTTTTCGACGAACGCGGCGACCTCGCGCACCGAACCATCCAGCAGCGGCACCCCAGGACGGATGTAGCCGAAGCCGGTGGCCGGAACGGTGGGCTGGACGCCGAATGTGACGATCAGGCCCTCTTCGGCCGCCCGCGCCGCCGCCAGCGCCGCTTGTTCAAAAATCTCCGGCTCGGAAATGTGGTGATCGGCCGCCAGCATCAGCACCACGCCGTCCGGGTCTTGACGCTCGACATAAGCCGCGGCGGCGGCCACCGCAGGCGCGGAGTCGCGCGCTTCCGGCTCGACCAGGATCGTGGTCCAGGCGCCGATCTCGGCGGTCTGTTCGGCGACGAAGCCGACCATGGCCTCGCCGGTGACCACCACCACCTCGGCCACGCCGGGAATGTCCTTCACCCGCAGCACCGTCTCCTGGAACGAGGAACGGTGGCCGACCAGCTTCAGGAACTGTTTGGGTTGGTCGCTTCGCGAGGCGGGCCACAGACGCGTGCCCGAACCGCCGCACAAGATCACTGGATAGATCGCAGCCAAGACTTAATCCCCACACTCTTCAGTCTTTGCCCCTGATAGGGTGTTATTGCGAAGGGTGCTTAAAGGGAAAGCCGCCAGTAACGAAGAGTTTTCGTCAGTCTGGAACGCCAGCGTGCAGTTCGGCCACCCAGGCGTCTGCCGTGGCGTCCGACGGCATCCGCCAGTCACCCCGCGGCGAAAGGGCGCCGCCGGACGATATCTTCGGCCCGTTCGGCACGGCCGAACGCTTGAACTGATTGGCGAAGAAGCGTTTCAGGAACAGCTCCAGCCAGCGCTTGATCTCCGGCAGGTCATAGGCGCGGCGGGCGGTCTCGGGCAGACCGACCGGCCAGCCGCCCTCCTCCGCGTCATGCCAGGCGCTCCAGGCCAGGAAGGCGATCTTGGACGGGGCCATGCCGTAGCGGGTCATATAGTAGAGATTGAAATCCTGCAGGGCGTAGGGGCCGACGAAGCTCTCGGTCGCCTGCACCTCTTCGCCCGGAACCAGCTCCGGCGAGATTTCGGTGGCGAGAATGTCCTCCAGCAGGGCCGTGGTGCTCGCATCCACGTCGCCGGAGTGGGCGACGAAGCGGATCAAGTGCTGGATCAGCGTCTTGGGAACCCCGCAGTTGGGGTTGTAGTGGCTCATCTGGTCGCCGACGCCGTAGGTGCACCAGCCCAGCGCCAGCTCCGACAGGTCGCCGGTGCCGACAACCATGCCCTTGAAGTGGTTGGCCAGCCGGAACAGGTAGTCGGTGCGCAGGCCCGCCTGGACGTTCTCGAACGTCACGTCATAGACGGGCTCGCCCTTGGCGAACGGGTGGCCAAGGTCGGCCAGCATCTGCTTGGCCGCCGGGCGGATGTCGATCTCGTCGGCCGTGACCCCCATGGCCTTCATCAGCGCCCAGGCGTTCGACTTGGTGCGATCCGAGGTCGCGAAGCCCGGCAGGGTATAGGCGCGGATGTCCGACCGCGGGCGGCCCAGCTGATCCATGGCCTTGGCCGCGACGATCAGGGCGTGGGTCGAGTCCAGGCCGCCCGAGATGCCAATCACCAGGCTCTTGGAGCCCGTCGCCTCGACCCGCCGCGCCAGCCCCTGAACCTGGATATTGTAGGCTTCGTAGCAGTTCTCGCGCAGCTTGGCGGGGTCGGACGGCGTGAACGGGAAGCGCTCGATCCCTCGCGCCAGGGCCAGGTCCCCGGCCGGCGCCTGGAAGTCGAACGGGACCACTCGGAACGGAACCCTGGGCGGGGCCAGAGCCATCGAGTCGCCGAAGCTGCCGACCCTCATCCGCTCCTGCCGGATCCGCTCGACGTCGACATCGGCGAAGGTCCAGGCGGGTCCCGTCGAGAACCGCGCGGTTTCAGCCAACAGCTGACCCATCTCGTGGATATCGACATGACCGTCCCAGGCCAGGTCCGTGGAGCTCTCGCCCGCGCCGGCGGCGGAATAGACATAGGCCGCGATCGCCCGCTCCGACTGGCTGGCGCACAGCAGGCGGCGGGTCTCGGACTTGCCGATCGTGATGTTGCTGGCCGACAGGTTCAGCAGGATCTCGGCGCCGGCCAGGGCCTGGGCGGTGCTCGGCGGGTTGGGCGTCCAGACGTCCTCGCAGATCTCGATCCCGACGGTGAACGGCGTCGGACCGGCGGCGCGGAACAGGACGTCCGTTCCGAACGGGACGGATTGGTCGGCCAGGCTTAGCGTCTTGCCGGCGACCCCGGCGCCGGGCGTGAACCAGCGGCGCTCGTAGAACTCCCGGTAGTTGGGCAGGAAGCTCTTGGGAACGACGCCCAGCACCTTGCCGCCCTGGATGGCGACGCCCGTGTTGTAGAGACGGCCCGCATCACGCAGCGGGGCGCCGACGACGATCATCGGCGAGAGCTTGCGGCTCTCCTCGGCCAGGGTCGCGATCGCCGCCTCGACCGCGTCCAACAGGACCTCCTGCTGCAGGAGGTCGTCGATTGTGTAGCCAGTCAGGCCCAGCTCCGGAAACACGATCACCGCGACGCCGGCCTCGTGCGCCTCGCGCGCCAAGGCCAGGATGCTCTGGGCGTTCGCGGCGGGATCGGCCAGCTTCACCTTCGGCACGGCGGTCGCCACCCGGACGAAGCCATGGCGATAGGGCGAGAAGAACGACGGACTACCCAAGCGACCGGCCTTTCCCATCTGACGGCCCCTTATGCTGAAAGTGAGCATAAGGCGAGCTCCAGCTATAACGCCTGCGGAGCCTGTTGCATAGCGCCCACGGCGGGCGTTCGGCTCCCGGATAAAGGCCGTGTCGCGGGTTGACCCCTCCGGGTTCCCATGCGACTGCGCCGATCGCGCAGCCCTGCAAAACAAAAACAAGACGGAACTTCCATGCCCGTTTCGCCCATCAAGATGGCCGACGCGATCCGCGTCCTTTCCATGGACGCCGTGCACAAGGCCAAGTCCGGCCACCAAGGCATGCCGATGGGCATGGCCGACGTGGCGACGGTGCTTTGGAGCAAGTTCCTGAAGTTCGACGCCTCCAAGCCCGACTGGGCCGACCGCGACCGTTTCGTGCTGTCGGCCGGTCACGGCTCGATGCTGCTCTATTCCCTGCTTCACCTGACCGGCTTCAAGGCCGTGACGATGAAGGAGATCGAGAACTTCCGTCAGTGGGGCTCGCTGACCCCTGGCCACCCGGAAGTCCACCACACGCCCGGCGTCGAGACCACGACCGGTCCGCTGGGCCAGGGCCTGGCGACCGCCGTCGGCATGGCGATGGCGGAAGCGCATCTCGCCGCCCGCTTTGGCCATGATCTCGTCGACCATCGCACCTGGGTGATCGCTGGCGACGGCTGCCTGATGGAGGGCGTCAGCCACGAAGCCATCAGCATCGCCGGCCGCCTGCGCCTGAAGAAGCTGACGGTGCTGTTCGACGACAACAACACCACCATCGACGGCGAGGCCACGATCTCCGAGACCGGCGACCAGGTCGCCCGCTTCAAGGCCGCCGGCTGGGCGGTTAAGGTTGTCGACGGCCACGACCACGGCAAGATCGCCGCCGCCCTGCGCTGGGCCACCAAGCAGGACCGCCCGACCATGATCGCGTGCAAGACGCTGATCTCGAAGGGCGCGGGCCCCAAGGAAGGCGACCCCCACAGCCACGGCTACACCCTGTTCGACGACCAGATCAAAGCCGCCCGCGAGGCGATGGGCTGGGACGCCGCGCCGTTCACCGTGCTCGACGACATCGCCAGGGCCTGGAAGAGCGTCGGCCGTCGCGGCGCCAAGGTTCGCAAGGCCTGGGAAGGCAAGCTGGCCGCCTCGATCCAGGCCAGCGAGTTCAAGCGCGCCATGGCGGGGGAACTGCCGGCCAACGCCTTCGAGGCCCTGGACGCCCACATCGCCAAGGCCCTGGAGACCAAGCCGGTCAACGCCACGCGCGTCCACTCCGGCTCGGCCCTGGATCACCTCGTCCCGGTCATCCCCGAGATGATCGGCGGCTCGGCCGACCTGACCGGCTCGAACAACACCCTGGTCAAGGGCATGGGCGCGTTCGACACGCCCGACTATCAGGGTCGCTACGTCCATTACGGCGTGCGCGAGTTCGGCATGGCCGCGGCCATGAACGGCATGTCGCTGCACGGCGGCGTGATCCCCTACTCGGGCACCTTCCTGGCCTTCGCCGACTACAGCCGCGCCGCCATCCGCCTGGGCGCGCTGATGGAAGCCCGCGTCATCCACGTGATGACCCACGACTCCATCGGCCTGGGCGAAGACGGCCCGACCCACCAGCCGGTCGAGCATGTCGCCTCCCTGCGCGCCATCCCGAACCTGCTGGTCTTCCGCCCCGCCGACGCGGTCGAGGCCGCCGAGTGCTGGAAGGTCGCCCTGCAGCAGGCCCGCACCCCTTCGGTGATGACCCTGTCGCGCCAGAAGACGCCGCACGTCCGCACCCAGGGCGGCGACCTGTCCGCCAAGGGCGCCTACGAACTCCTTCCGGCCGAGGGCGGCGAGGCGCAGGTGACGATCTTCGCCTCGGGCACCGAGGTCGGCGTCGCGGTCGCCGCGCGCGATATCCTGCAGTCCAAGGGCAAGCCGACCCGCGTCGTCTCGACCCCGTGCTGGGAGCTGTTCGATAAGCAGGACGCCGCCTACCAGGCCGCCGTCATCGGCAAGGCCCCGGTCCGCGTCGCCGTCGAGGCCGGCGTGCGCATGGGCTGGGAGCGCTTCATCGGCGAGACCGGCAAGTTCGTCGGCATGAAGAGCTTCGGCGCCTCCGCGCCGTTCGAGGTGCTCTATCAGAAGTTCGGCATCACCGCCGAAGCCGTGGCCGAAGCGGCGCTGAGCTAAGCTCCGGACGGGGTGGCGTCAGAACGCCACCCCGAACCGCACCGTGGCGACCAGGGCGTGGCCAACGCCGCCGTCGGCGCCTGGATTGCGGACGTACTGAAGGTCCGGCTGGATCGTGACCGGACCGATCTTATCCGAATAGGTCACCTCGATCGCGCTCTCCGCGCGCGTCAGACTCCGCCCTTCGTCCAGGGCGTTGGCGCGGAACTTCCCCGTCAGGAAGGCCTGGTTCGCGCCGACCGAGAAGGCGCTGTCCGGGCGGCCCTCAAAGACGTGCTCAACCAGCAAGCCGGCCTGCCAGCCGCCCCGGAACGCCGTGGTGTCGCCGTCGGAGAGGCCAAGGCGCGCGAAGGCCGTGGTCTTGCGCACGGCGTCTTCGCCTTCGCCCGTCAGCTGGCGCTCCAGCAATACATATGCGCCCTGCGCCGTCTTGGCGGCGGGATGACCGGCGACGGTGATCTCCCGGATGTCCGGCTGTTTCTTGGTGTAGCGCCAGGCCCCGAAGGCCACCTTGCCACGCCCCTGCCAGCCCGCCTCGGCGATGGTCAGCAGACCGTGCTCGAACTCGGTGCAGACGCCGTCAGGATCGCCAAGCACGCCCGCGTGGGCGTTGATCGCCGCAGCCTGGACATAGACCTGTTCGTTCGGCGTCCAGCGAACGCGCGCGGAGAGGGCGGTCGATGGGAAAATGGACGGTCCGTTCGGCCCCGTGGCCGCCAGCTCGGACCCGATGCCGAAAGCCGGCGCCAGCAGTAGCCCGGCGCTGTCATTGGCGTAGAATTCGCTGTTGAGGTCGTAGAGGCCGACGAGGACGGAGGCGTTGTCGCCAAGGCCCTGCTCCACCCAGGCTTCGAACAACCGCGCTCTCTGGCGCGACACCTCGATGTTGTTCACGCCCTGCAAAGTGCCGGCGTCGTCGTTGGGCATGGCGCCGCTGTTGTTCAGCAACAGGACGTGCGCCTTGGCGCCTTTCCAGCCCGCGGCCTTCTCCAGATCGATGTCAGCGCCCAGCTGCAGGTCGTCCAGCACCCGGCCGCGCTTGGCCAGGCCGCCGCTGACGACGCCCGCGACATCGACCGTATACCCTCCGCTCAGAACGATGGCCTCGCCGAGCGCCTCGCTCGCGAGAGCAGGCGCAGCCGCGACAAAGGCGGCGGAAACGATCACTCCGACCTGGAGCGCAAGATTGCGGCGCTGACGCATTCGACCCCCCGACGCCAATCTCATGGGCGTGCTCGAATGCTAGGGCTTCGATATGGGCGATCTTGTTAAGCAAGACTGTGGCGCGTGGTCGCAGCTCGCGCGCGCCCCACCCCACGTCCACGATCGCGCGGCTTCGAGCCAGGCGGCTCGAGCGATTGTCGCGCTTTCGGAGAAATCCTTGGTGGAGCCGAGGATGATCTAGGGATCTAACCAGGACGTCTCATTCCGTCCCAAAACATGTTTATCTTCATATAGTTGATCGATATTCCCGTTTCAGGTAATCTCACTTTGTCCCCTGAAATCCGCATCAAAAGTGTGGGGAAAACGAGGGGAAAATCGGAGGCTCCAGAACAGGGACTTCTAACTTGTCGCTTACAGCCCTGAAGGTGAAGAACGCGAAAGCCGGTCGCCATTGCGACGGGCGCGGCCTGTATCTCGATGTTCAGCCCAGTGGATCGCGGTCGTGGCTTTTCCGTATCCAGTTCCAGGGGGTGCGTCGCGATTTCGGCTTGGGCTCCGTGCGGGACGTTTGCCTCGCCGACGCGCGGATCGCGGCGGCCGAGATGCGTCGGAAAGTCAGGAGCGGGGGTGACCCAGCCGCCGAACGTCGAAGCGCTCGTCGGTCCGTTCCGTCGTTCGAGTCCGCTGCCCGCGCCTGTTACGAGACCTTGAAGGCGGGCTGGAAGGATAGCCGGCAGGGTATTTGGATCGCCAGCTTCGAGCGGCATGTTTTTCCAATGATCGGGTCTAAGCCCGTGGACACGGTCGATGCGCTCGTTGTTCGAGATGTTCTGGAGCCGATTTGGCTGACGGTGCCTGATACCGCCAATAAGGTGCTTCAGCGGATCAATGCGGTTCTCGACTTCGCGCACATCAAGGGCTGGATTAGTAATGAAGTTTCCCTGCGATCGGTCCGCAAGGGACTTCCGCGCCAGAATAACACTGGCTCGCACTATGCGGCGATGCCCTATCAGGATGTGCCAGCCTTCCTCCAAGCAGTTGCGGCGATGCCGCCAACCCTTGGTCGGGATGCTCTGCAACTGACCGTCTACACGGCTTGTCCGCCGTCAGCGCCTTTGAGACAGATTGAGGGTTCCGTTTAGAGGAGGGTTT
>NZ_LSJA01000056.1 GCF_001556515.1 Caulobacter sp. CCH9-E1
ATGGCGTTGAACAGGTGGGTGACGCCCGAGAGGCCGTGGTCGATGGCCTGGCGCATGGTCTCGTAGCGGGCGTTGGTGTGGCCGGCCGCGACGATCACCCCGGCCTTGGAAAGGCGGGCGATCGCCTCGGGCGTGGTCCGCTCGGGGGCCAGGGTCAGCAGCAGCCTGCCGCGCTTCAGCGACGAGAGCAGGGCGATGGCCTCGTCGTCGAGGATCCGGAA
>NZ_LSJA01000057.1 GCF_001556515.1 Caulobacter sp. CCH9-E1
AGATCCTCCTCAACTCACAACCTCAAATCTGTGCCAGTGGCGCTGACGGGGGACAGATACCCACGAGCGTTTCTCCGGCTGTCATAGAAGATTCACACGATACACCTACCTGTACAGCCGTTCGATTCGGGCAGGGGGTCCTATGAAGTATTCACACATCCATCGATGGGCGGGGTCCCGGCGTATGCCGCAACGGCCTGTCGTCTCCGACTAGGCCCCTCATTGTCCTGAGCGACGCGAGATCCACCCCCGATCCGGGCGGTGGCCGATGTCGCTCGCCCTCTTCTGACATACATGTTCCAAGGACGGCTCTGTTGCAAACTCTGACACGGTTTCCAAGATTGGGCTCATGTACTGTCAAGGTCAGTTGCGATGAACGATTTCAAAGGACGGCATTTTACCGGCGAGGTCATCCTATGGGCGGTGCGCTGGTATTGTCGATACGGCATCAGCTACCGTGATCTCGAGGAAATGCTGTCCGAGCGTGGGATCGATGTCGATCATACGACGATCTATCGCTGGGTGCAGCGCTACGCGCCGGAGATGGAGAAGCGTCTCCGCTGGTTCTGGCGGCGCGGCTTTGATCCGAGCTGGCGTCTGGATGAGACCTACGTAAAGGTGCGGGGCAAATGGACCTACCTGTACCGGGCGGTCGACAAACGGGGCGACACGATTGATTTCTATCTGTCATCGACACGCAGCGCCAAAGCGGCGAAGCGCTTTCTGGGCAAAGCTCTTCGTGGCCTGAAGGACTGGGAAAAGCCGGCCAAACTCAATACCGACAAGGCACCCAGCTACGGCGCAGCAATCGCTGAGCTGAAACGCGAAGGCAAACTGGCGGCGGAAACCGAGCACCGGCAGGTGAAATATCTGAACAACGTGCTCGAGGCCGACCACGGCAAGCTGAAGATGCTGATCAAGCCGGTACGTGGCTTCAAGTCGATGCCAACGGCCTACGCCACGATCAAGGGCTTCGAGGTCATGCGCGCCCTACGCAAAGGACAGGCCCAGGCATGGTGCCTGCAGCCAGGTATCATGGGGGAGGTGCGCCTGGTTGAAAGAGCATTCGGAATTGGACCCTCGGCCCTGACCGAAACCATGATTATGCTCAATAAGCATTTCGCCAATGCTGCCTAATCCCCCAACTGGGTGACGCCGCGCGGCCGTGCCCCATGTTTGCAACAGAGCCATGGCGAGTTTCCTGGAGCTCGCGCGATCCATTCCGGCGGGCTCGCCTCCCCCGTCCCTCCCCTCTTCCTTTCGAGGCGCTGCAGACAAAGAGCCTCGACGCTATGCGTCGAGGCTCTTTCATCATCGGCCCTTGGTGGTCAGAAGCGCTTGCGCCCTGGCCACCGCGCCAATGAACGAGCAGTCGGCTGGGCGGCTGTCGTCATTGCCGTAGATGTGGACCTCGATGGCTTCCTCCAGGAGATCCTTGAGGGTTTGAACGAGGTCCAGGACGCCGTCTTCGTTGGTGTCCGCACGGGGATCCTGCAGCAGCAGCGCCTTGCGGGCCTCGTTCAGAAGCCCTCGACGGTGCGCCACCAAGGCGTTCGTGCGCGCCTTAGGATCTCGTCCATAAGCATAGAGGATGCGGTCTTCTCCCGCGGCGGTGACCAGGGCGGCGCCCACCACACGATCGCTGAGGTCCAGCAGAAAGTCTTCGAACTCGTCAGCGAAGCCGTGATGGGCTTCGGTGTCGACGAGGATTTGGATGACCTGGTCGTTGTCCGAAAAGAAGAACGCCGGGCCGTTCGAGTGCTCCCAACTCACCGTTCCTTCCGGAAACACCGACAGGTCAGCCTCCGGGTGCCACAACCGGATGATGTCGTGCGGGGTGACGCCGGGGAGTAGGGTGACCGTCGTGTGGTAGTAGTAGTCGCGAGACATTTGGGTGCTCCGGTTCAGGCGTCGTTCGCCGCATAGCTGGGGAGATTCTGGCGGGCCCAATCGTGGGCGATCTGCCAGGCTTCGGATTTCGTCGGCGCCGCGCCCAGATAGGCGCCGCAGAAGCGGACGACACGCTGTTGTTTGCGGTGGCCGGTCCATTCAGGACGGACCGAAAACCGAAGGTCTCGTCTGGCTGAACCTCGGCGGCGCTGCGTCAGCGGGCGCATCAGGCCGCCATCGGCAGGGTCGCCGCCTCAGCTTGGGCCAACAGATAATCGACGGCGCGCTGCGCCGCCGCCGCCGCAGACACCAGGGCGTTCGGCGTCTTTTCGGCGGCCTTCGACCAGTAGCCGAGATAGGCCGCGTGGTTGTCGATCAGCGCCTCAGAGTACGGTACTCCGCAGCGCAGGGTCAGGAAGTAGCTGCCCAGCTCGGCGATCAGCTCTTCGGTGGCCCGGGCTTCGAGGTCCTTATGGTAGTCCTCCAGCGAAGGCCGATTCAGGCGACTGGCCGCGCCGGTGTGATGCAGCTGCTCGTGGGCGAGGGTGGCGCAGTAGTCGGCGAACGTCTCGAACTGGTCCGCCGGGGGCATGAAGATCGTGTCCTGAGCGTCGCGGTAGCAGGGCTCGTGTTGCAGCCCATAGACGATCTTGGCGGGGTATGCCGCGATCGGAGCCGGCAACTCACCCTCCGTCCAACGCGGCGCAGGCGGCGTTGCGAGATGCTTAGCGTCGAGGCCATCGATTTGCTCGCAGTTGAAAACTGTGTAGCGAGCCGCGTAGGCTCGCCCGCGCGCCCCTGGCGCGCCGCCGTCGTGGCCATCGTCGTCGTTGTCGTTGGCGGACTTGAAGGGCTTGTAGAGCAGGGCGGGCGTTCCGCGTTCGCCCTTGCGGACGCAGGCGTCGAGGGCCAGGGCCTGTTTGAAGGTGAACCAGTACGGCGAGGTGTAGCCTCGTTCGAACCCCGCCATCGACAGAAGCATCGCGTTGACCCCCGTGAAGCGGTTGCCGTCAGCGCGAAGCGGTTCGACGGCGTTGCCGCTTGACCAGGTGGCTCGCCAGGGCGCCACGCCGTTGGCGATGCGGTTGGTAATGTCAGCGACGAGGTCGTTCATGGCGGTGGACATCGGAGGTCTCCATCTTCGGCCGCCAGGCCTTTCCCGGCGCGCTCACCCGCGCCGTCCCTCCCTTCGTCTTTCATGAAGCACCCGCCCCGCTTCGGCGGGGCGGGCGTCTGGTTAGGCCACCATGTGCTGGGCGTGGATATTCACGATCGGGTACCGCTGCAGCACCGCCGCAAGCACGTTGAACCGATCGGTGGGGATGAAGCCGCGAGCACGGAAGGCGATCAGCTCGAAGAACACGCCAAGGTCCTTGAGGACCTCGTTGTGGACGCCGTCGCTCTCGATCTCCATTCGCGGGGCGCCCATCACCCGCCGGCAGGTCAGGAACATGTTCTCGGCAAGTTCCACGGCCATGGATTGCTCCATCACCATGCGGCGCACGTCGATCGGCGCGTAGTGGCCCTGGGTGGTGAGGCCAAGCGCCCGACGAAGGTTCGAGGCGCCGACCTCGTCGATGATCCGGCCAAGCCAGCGTCGGCCGTCGGGGCTCTTCAGGCGTCGGACCCGCACCGACTGCTGTCCCAGGTGGCGCCAGACTGGCAGGATGGCGCCGGTCACCAGATAGAGGTCGTTGGCCACCTCGCCCGGTAGGGTGGAGACCCGCTCGGACCAAAGCCGCGTCCAGCTGTCTTTGTCGATCTTGGTCCAGGCGCTGTCCTGGTAGTCCTGCAGGGTGATGACCTTGGCGTCGGTTGGGGTGATCAGGCGCACGCCGGCAATAAACTCATCGCGGTCGTTCATGAGGCCCACGCCTAGGATCCCCACGGCCACGTTGCCCGATCGCTCATTGCGCAGGTACTCGATCTCGTGGCGGCGCGAGCTGGGGAGCCTCGCCAGGACGTCTTCTGCGCTTTCGTAGGTGATCGGCTCGATGGTCTTGAAGCGCATGAGGCTGGTGGTCGAGCCGGTCCGGGGATCGGTTCGCACGATCTCGTCTTCCACGAGTTGCAGGTTGGACGGCGACAGATCTTCCATGCCCCGCTCGAGGTCGCCCTTGGCGGCCGCCGCGTCGAGGATCGCCTGGTGCAAGGTGTCGAAGGTCTCGAACACGGTGTGCTGGTCTTCGACACGCATCGCCAGCACACGGTTGAGGTGCTTGCGCAGTTCGGGCAGGTCCTCGGCGTCCATCAAGGCGCCTTCGCCGGAACGCAGGCTCAACGCCGTTTTCTCTTCGAACTCGTCGATGGTCATCGGGCAGTCGCCAGTGATCATCGCTCGATAGAGCGCCAGCTGCGCGCGACGCGCGAACGGGGTCTCAAGATTGTCGGTCGGGCGGAACATCCCGCCGCTGTTCGAGCGCCGCTCTCCGCGCGTGAGGGCGCCCATGCTGTCCAGTCGGCGACAGATCGTCGAGAGAAAGCGCCGCTCGCCGGGAAGGTCCGAGACGAAGGGGATGACGACCGGCGGAATGACCTGGTTGGTGCGATGCGTGCGGCCAAGGCCCTGGATGGCGTTGTCGGACCTCCATCCATACTCAACTATGACGTGCGCCCGGCGCCACGGAGACCCGCAATTGACGGCCGCATGGTAGCTGCGTCCCGTGCCGCCGGCGTCAGAGAAGATCAGGATGCGCTTGCGGCCGGACTGGAAGGCGTCGGTTTCGGCGCGGTTGGCGCTGGTGCTGCGGCGTTCGACGACGAGGCGTCCGTTGCGACGGACCACGCGCTTGCTCCGGCCGGTCACTTCGGCGACAGCGTCGGCGCCGAACTTGTCGATGACCGAGTCGAGCACGCCGTTGCAGGCCGGCAGCATGGCCAGCTTCATGAGGGCGCCTTCCCGCAGGGCCAGCGCTTCCTGAGAAATGACGTTGTTGCCGTGCTCGTCGCGCAGCGGAACAGAGACCTCCTTGCCGTCAGCGCCGCTCACGACCTGATAGGCGTTCACGGGGAACGACTTTTCGAGGTACTGCAGCACAAGGTCGCGTGGCGACAGGTCGATCATGACGTTGTGCCAGGTGTTGGGATCGATCTCCTCGAGGCGGCGATCTAGCGTCGCCTCGTTGGTCGAGACCAACTGGATGACGACGCTCTGGCCCATCTGCATTCGGGCGGCGATGGTCTTGTGCAGCGCGGGCGCCTTGATCCCCGAAAGGAGCGCGAGGAAGAACCGTTGGCTCGTCGAGGCGAAGGTGCTTTTGGCCGCTGATTTGGCGTTTCGGTCAGCGTTCGCCCCGGACGCCTCGAGCGCTGCGTCCAGGTGCTTGTGGATCATCTGGAAGGCGTCGGCCCAGGCGTTCCAGAGCTTCTTGTCGGCCTCGGTGAAGGCGTAGACTTCCGGCTCGATCTCAACGCCCTCCATGCTGATCGAGCGGGCGATGTAGGCGCCTGCGGACTTACAGTCGCGCGCGACAACCTCGCCTAGGGCCAAACCGCCGTCCTCGGCTGCTTGCAGGAATTGTTCGCGGGTGTTGAACGGCGCCTCGGCGCCGCCCCAAAGACCGATGCGGGTCGCGTAGGAGAGATTGCGGGCCGTAGTCGCGCCCGTAGCCGAAACATAGACGATGCGGGCGTCGGGAAGCAGGTTCTGGAACGCCAGACCCATGCGGCCTTGCTGCGAGGCTTTGGTAGGCCCGCGGGCGCCGTCACCGCCGCCGGCGGCGTTGCCCATGCTGTGGGCTTCGTCGAAGATGATGACGCCGTCGAAGTCCGCGCCGACCCAGTCGATCATCTGGTGCATGCGCGACTTGCCGCCGTTGCGGCCAGGCTGACGCAGGGTGGCGTAGGTGGTGAAGAGGATCATCTCGCCGCTGATCTTGTCGGCCTGGGTGAACCTCGAGTGCGGCACGATGTCGGCTTCGGAGCCGCCCAGCGCCGTCCAGTCGCGGCGCGCATCGTCGATCAAGACGTCGTTCTTGCTGACCCAGATGGCTTTGCGGCGGCCTTGGGCGAAGTTGTCCATGATGATGGCGGCGCTCTCGGTGCCCTTGCCCACCCCGGTCCCATCGCCGATGAAATAGCCCGCGCGGAAGGGCTTGGCGTCGTCCTTGGGCTCGACATTCCACGGTTCGTCAGCGACGGGCGCGAAGCGGCCGGGCAGATAGCGGCTGTGGGCCTCGCCCGCATAGATCACCGCTTCCATCTGCTCGAGCGAGATGTAGCCCTTCTCCATCGTCTTGGTCGGCATGATCGGCTGATAGGTCGCCGGCGGCGGTTGGATGGATCCCATCGCCGTGCTTTCCACCAGGTTTGCCGGATGGGCGGGGTATCCGTCGGCTGCGATGCGCGCCACGCGATATTCTTGGAACACTCCGACGTCTCTGGCTTCACCCAGGGTTTCGCGGGCCGTGTAGACGATAGGCGCGACGCTCTCAAAGAGAGCAAAGCGAGAGGCCCCAGCCCCCGGACCGCGCGGACGTGCGCTGATGGCGCCGGGCGTGTAAGTCCTGAATAGGCGGGGTTTGGCCGTCAGCCGGCTGGGCAGCGCCTTGATGGCGGCGATGATCTGGTCGACCTCGGGCGTGTCGACGATCGGCGCGAGGCTTTGGCTGGGTCGGCGCTCGACGATCAGTAGAGCCGTCTCAACGCTCGTCCCGTGCTTTGCGAAGGCGCGCGAGGGCAAGGTGATGCGACCGATCACGGCGCCCTGGTCACCGAGCGAACGCATCAGGGAAAGATCAGTCAGCGCCCTCGCCGGCACGATGGCCACCATTCTGCCGCCGTCCGCCAGGCATTTCAGACCCGCTAGGAGGTGAGCGTTGAGGGCTTGGAACGGCGGGTTGCAGACGACCGCGTCGAACGAGCCGGCCGACTTCAGGAGATCGGGCAGGTGCGCGCCGTCCAGGGTGTGGCGCTCGACGGTTGGAAACACGCGCGCGAGGATCCCCGCGCGCGTGTCGGCCAGCTCATTGAGCGTCAGCTGCGCCCCGCAAACCTCCGCCAGGACCGCGAGATAGCCGGTACCGGCCGAGGGTTCGAGAACTTTGTCGGTGGGTCGGATCTGCGCAGCCAAGCTCACCAGGGCGGCGATCGCCGCCGGTGTCGAGAACTGGTCAAGCTCAACCTGCTCTTCGCTGCGGCGCGTGTGCGACAGGCTGTTGGCGGAAATCCGCTCCAGAAGGTCGTAGATCTCTTCGGGCGCGTCCTCGAGGCGCTGCAGGGACGGTCCATGGCGACGGATCTGCAGAACGCAGGCGGTCTCCAGGGCGTCATAGGCGTCCTTCCAGCACCAGTGGCCATCGGCGTCGGTGCCGCCGCAGAACATCGCCATCGTCGAGGCGACGAGTTTGCGGTCCATGGGCTTGTTCTTGGCCATGGCGTTGGCAAGCGATTTGGCGGCGGCGAAGATGTTCGCGGCCTTGTCGCTGCGGATGTTGGCGTCGAAGAGGCTCAAGGACGTCATGGCGGGTCTCGCAGCCGGCGGGGAGAAACCCTTCCCCCCCTTCAATCGGCTCGCGTCTTCCTCCCCTCCCCTCTTCTTTCGAATGCTGGAATAGAAAGGGCCCTGACGCGTGCGCCAGGGCCCCGTTGTCTAGGCGGCGATGTCGTCGTCCATGGCGAAGTGACGCCCGTCGTCGTCCAGCTCGTCGCTCAGGTCGTCGTCGAACCGAACCCCATCGTCGCTCTCGGGCGCATCGTTGGCCGGTTCGAACGCGCCTTCGCCGTCGTCGTCGACCAAAACCGATTGGTCATCGTCGTCGCCGCCTTGCTGGCCGTCCTCATCGTCAAGCTCGTCGTCAAGGTCGCTGGCGACGGCTTCGACCACCTCGTCCGACCAGTCGAGGCCCTTGGGGACGTAGCGCTTCTCGGCCGCCGCCTGGGCGATCTGAAGGACGAGTTCGCGCTTCTTGCACTTGGCCAAGGCCGTCGTGTCCAGCTCGAGGTCTTCGGCCATCGCCATCAGCAGCGACTTGGGGTGCGCCGACAGGAATTCCTCGTCGGGCGTCCAGTGCTGGGCGAGGTCCTGGACGATCAGGGTCTTGATCTCGGCCGCCTCGGCGCGACGAGAGCTGTTGACGCTGTGGGTGGCGTGTTCGCGAAGATCGAGCGAGAGCGCCACCAGATCGGCCATCATCTGCAGGCGGTCGCCCATGGCCAGGCCCGCGACGAAGGTGATTGGACGTTGGCCGCTGGCCACGAACGCGTCCTTCCAGGCGCGCACCCGGATGCGGATCTCGCCGTCAAGCGCCGGGATCACCTCGAACCGCGACTCGTAGGGCTTGCAGCTGATCCGCGCGGCCGAGTCACCCTCATACGCGTGGGTGACTGTGTCGACCAACAGGCGCGCGCCCAGGACGATGATGGCGGCCTCGGGGTCGTCAGCCAGATCGCGCATCAGAGCCTTCGTCGAGACGTCGGTGCGGCGCTCGTGCAGGCTGTTGTTGAGCCCTTCGGTGTCGACCTTCATCTTCGGCGTGGCGATGCGGTCGTGCGTCACCACGGTGTAGGCGCTCTTGGCCTCGTCCTGGCGCTGTTTGGCCTCGGCGGCTTCGGCTTCGGCTTGAAGCTGCTCCTCGGTCTTGGGAACCGGCACGAAGGGCTTCAGGGCCACGAGCGGCTTGAAGCCCGTCGCCTTGTCGGGCGTGATCGTGATGGCGCCGATCTCGCGCCGCACGCTGCTGTAGGTATGCAGGCTGGCATAGGCGAACAGGTACTCCACCACGCGGTTGGGATCGTAGGCGCCTTCGGCGATCGCAGCGTTGAGCTCGGTCTCGAAGGCGTTGACGACGGCGCGCTCGGAGTTGAACTCGGCCTTCAGGTCGTTGGCGACGGCGTAGCTGTCGATGTAGCTGCGGGTCGCTTCCATCGTGTCGGGGATCACGGCCGAGCGGTCGACGCCGGCGACATAGGTCTCGACGCCATACTTGCCGGTGATGGCGGCGGCCACGTCCTTGGCGTGGGCCTGCCAGAGGGATTCCAGGATCTCGCTGTCGATGATGCTGTCAGCGTGCTCACCGAACAGGTCGCGCTCGACGCGGCCGCCGGCGCCCAGATAGTCCTGCAGGGTCACCACGGTGAAGCGGGCGTCGGTGATTAGCGTCTTGTCGCCGCGGATCTGGCTCATGACCCGCGCCTCGTCGATCCATCCGTAGTCGAAAGCCCGATCAGCCTGTTCCTTCTGGGCGTTCTTGTCGTCCAGACGCGCCAGGAGCTTGACCTGGTTCTCGCGCAGCTTGTCGGCGCGATAGGCTTCGAGCACGCGGGGATGGACGGTGGCCAGACGCAGCAGCTTGTTGAGCTCACCCGCCGAATAGTTCAGCGCGCGGCCGATGTCGCCGGGGCTCATCTTCTTCTGCAGCAGCTTGGCGATCGCTTCGATCTTGTCGGCGGGGTGGGGCTGTGCGCGCTCGCTGTTGAGGATCACCGTGGCGCGGGCCTGTTGTTCCTTGGTCTCGCAGACGATGATCCGGACGGCGTGATCGTTCTGGATCAGACCGTTCTCCAGGAGATAGGCGAAGGCCAGCAAACGGCGACGGCCGTCGAGGGCCATCCAGATGTTCTCCTTCTTCTTGCCCTTGCGGACAAAGAGGGGGACCAGCTGGCCGGCGCCGTCTTCGGTGACCAGGGTCTGGGCAAGGTTCGGGATGTCGTCGTCGGCCGGGAGATCCGCGCGGGGGTTCTCTGGCGCGATCCCGATGTCGCAGAGCGGCACGGTCATGCTGACGAGGGCGGCGATTTCGGCGGTGACTTGGGTCATGGCGAGTTTCCTGGTGGCCTCGGACCGGGTTCATCCCAATCCCGTCAGGCTCGCCTTCCCCCTCCCTTCCTCCTTCTTTCCCCCGGGCTCACCCGCGTCTCATGAGCAAATCCAGGTTCGTGCTGAGGGGCAGCAACACCAGAAGCACTCCGACCATCAACAGGGCGACCATCATCGCCATGGCGATAACGTCGCGGACAAGTCCGCCGCGCCCTCGACTCTGGAGGGATGGCTTTGGCGCGCCCGCCAAGAAGAGCAGCAGGATGGCGATCAGCTCGAGGGAGACCCCGATCAAGACCATCCGCAGCGCGTTGGCCGGACTGAGAGATCCAGCTCCGCTGGCGAGAACCAGGGCGATGCCGAGAACGGCTAAGACAGCGCCGGTCCAGAAGCTGTACCCGAGCGGCCGGCGCGAGCCGGTCACCTGCGGCGGCTCATCGTGGGTTTCGAGGCTCATCAGAAGCTCTTCCAGATTGCGAGGACGAGAGAGGTCAGGCGGCTTTGCGGTAGCGCCAGCCGAAGGCCGGGTGCTCAGGATCAAGATGCGGCGGCAGACCGCCCTCAAGATGGTCGCTGAGGTTCGTCAGGCTTTGGACGTCGCCGCGTCGCTTGAGCCGTTCAGCCGCTTCGAGCGCGGCCTCCTCGAGCGGAGCGGTCCACCACATCACCTGGTCGCCGATCCGCTCGGTGACGATCGGATTGGCCCATCCGGCCTGTTGCCAGGTGTCCAGCCCAGCGACCGCCGCATCGATCCAGGCGCAAGCTTTGGGCGACCGCGGCCCGCTGATCGAGAGCATGATGCGCGGCCGCAGCGCCCCGACACGTCCGGTCCGAACGATTTGATGGCCGACCGCCTGAGGCGGGGGGCCATGGCGTGTGACGAAGGCCGCCAGATGCAGCCGCGCGATGTCCTCAAGGACAAGGAAGGTGGCTTCGTCCTCGTCGCTCGCTGGCCGAGGTATCCGCGCCTGCAGGGGCGCTGGCGCCATGAAGGCGCGGGTCGAGATGAGAAGGTCAGGATGGCTGGCGGTCATGCGCAGATACCTTGGCGGTTTGGCAACGACGCCTTGGGCGTCAGGGCGTCGGTGGAACGGGGGGCGCCGCGAATGATCTTGCCGGCTTCGTCCAGGGCGCAGGCGGCTGAGGTGTCGGCTTCGGCCATGGCTCGGAGGAACCCGGGCTCGCCGCCGCTGTGGCGACGTGACCAGAGGCCCTGGGCGATGGTGATCATGTCCGGGCCGAATGGATCGCGTCGGAGACGGGTGTTGGTCATTGGGCCAGATCGTCTGGTAGGATGGCGTCGGCCAGGGCCCTCTTGGCGTCGTGACGGCCCCAAGTGTCGAAGTCGTCGAACTCAACCGGTGGAGCGAGGATTTCAACGCTCAAGCCAGCGCCGCGCGCTCGCTTCGCAAGCCGCTCGGCCGATAGCTCACCGTCTTCGCCGTTGTCGCGGGCGATCAGCAGGCGTCGAACGCCTGGCGGCGGCGTCCATCCGCGCATGTTGCGGGTGCAGAGCAGGGCCCGGGCGGGAAGGCCAAAGCGCTTGCGGGCATGCAGGGTCGTAAACGCCCCTTCGCCGACAAGCATTTCGGGGGCGACGTCATCGATATGGACCGACGCGCTGCTGGTCATGTCGAACTCCCCGATGGTCTTGCGCGAGATCTTGAGCATGTGATCTCGCCGTCCTCCGAGCGTGAGATAGGTGATCTCGATCGCGGTGAGCTGCCCGTCGGGTTTGCGGATCGCGGTCAGCAACGCCGGCTTGAACAGCCGGGCGCTCGGCTTGAACACCGCCACCGGCGTTTCGCCCAAGAACCGGAAAGAACGATCCGGAAGCGGGTCGGTGATCGCGCGGGACCGGGCATAGGTTTCGGCCAGGGTGCGGGCCGTGTTGCGGCCGAGGTTCCAAAGCTCCATCGCCCGCTCGCGCCGCTGGCGGTGATCGACGAACTCGGCCGTGTCCCGCATAGGGATGCGGCCATCGCCAGTCGGCACGCCGAGCGCGTCGATGAGCCCGCGATCTTGAAGGTCCTGGCGCACGTCCTGCCACCGGACTTGGTTCTTCGTGCTGTAGACGTTGATCAGGATCCGCCCGTCGGCGTTCACGCCGAGGCTTACGGATCGATCGTGACGGGAATGACCGGGCGCTGGGATGTTTGCCTGCCACCCCCCGCGACAGACATCACCCCGCATGGTGCGCGCGATCAGGCTCAACGGTCCTGACATGCCAGACTCCTTGTTGTTTCGAGACGGCCATCACTCCAACCGCCTGCCTCAAAACGCCCTTCCCTTCTCCCGGCTACCCCAGAAGCCCGTTCAGTACCGCGGCCAGCCGCACCCCCGCCTTTTCCAGCTGCTCGGCGGCGACGCGGCGCGCCTCTGCTTCGTACTGCGGTGTCAGGCGCCGGACGGATGCCACCCGGCATGGGCTCGTTTCGCCGGAATAGGCGTAGCGAACCGCCAGGCCGTGGGCCTCGGAAAACCAGGTCGCGGTGTTGTCGCTCGCCCATCGCCGCGCTTGAGACTTGCTGATCCGGCTGTTGAGGGTTTTGGCCAGGGCTGCGGGGTTTCGCCCCAGCTGGCGCACCACGCCGGTGTCCCAGTAGCTGTGCAGGTTCATGTCCTCGCCGCTGCTGGTTTCGATCAGCTTGGCGTTACCGCCGCGATCACCGCAGCTGTCGGCCATGTGCAACGGCTGGTGGCCGTCGCCCACCAGGTGGATGAGGTAGCGCAGCGCCAGACCGCGCTCGCGGGCCGGGAGTTTCGGGTCCGCCAGGGTTTTCATGAAGTGATCGAGTTTGGTGATCAGGCATGCGCCCTGCCCTGTGCCGCTGGCAAGGCCCCGCTCGTAGGGCGCCTGGGGACATGCCTCGCGAACGACGGGCCCTGCAACGTCGAGGTTGGCGTAATGCCAGGTCGCGGTCAGCGCCCGCATCTGCGCCGACTGACCGCGTACCTCGTCGGCCCAGGTCGACGCTTCGACGAAGTCATGTCCAGACCCGTCGTCACTGGCCGCTAGCAGCGCGTTTGCGGCTTCGCGAGCCTTGGGTGATAGCCGCGCTTGAGCGATTTGGGCGATCACCTTGTGCCCTGACCCGCCCCACGCCATCGCCTGGGTCGGCTCGGCCACCACCACAAGGCACGCCAGCGCCAGGACGACCTTGAAGGTCATTCCGCCGGCGTCGAAAGAGCTGCAAGGATGGCTTCGCGATCCGTCGGACCGTCTTCGAACTCCGGTTTGGCCGGGGTCTTCTCGCGGTTCATGAATCCGAGAAAGACGCAGAAGGCGATCGCCGCGCCGCATCCGATCTGGAAGATTGCGGGGGCGTCGTAGTGGAAGGCGCTCAGTCCGATCATGAGGATACCGCTCCGTGGACGACCCACGCCTGCGGGCCGGATCGAGGTTTCGGGAAAGCGCTCCGCTTAACCGTGGGCTCACGGGCGTCGGGTCGCCGGTACGCGAGAAAACCGGTCGGAAGCGTGGCGAAACCCAGCCGCGCTGGACGATGCTCGGGGTGATCCGCGCAAGACCAAGGCGCGCCACGCTTCCTAAGCCATATTGAAACCTTAGGCCGATCCATGCAAGCTCGCTTGCACGAAAGTTAACTGAAAAGGCATGTCATGATCACCGCACTCGGCGGCCTACTGTCGCGTTTGCCTTTGACCGCTGGCGACTACCGTCAGATCGCGGCGATGGGGCTTGTGGCTAAGGTTGGCGCCCTGGCCGCGACGCTGGGACTGTCCCACACCTTCGGCGCGAGCCTCGGAACGGTTCTGGGTCCGACGGGCGTCTACGCCATCGTCATGATCGCCGGCGTTAGGGCGGTCTGGATGCAGCGTCGTGACGATGATCGCCTTGATCGTCAGCGCGGCTCGTGAGGTTTGTGATGGTGCGCTCGCAGAACAGATTGGTCGTCTGCGGCCTGTGCTGCGGCCTGCTGTTGATGCTGCATGGTCGGGATGAGCCGCTGGCCTTCGCGGCCGGTGTCGCGTCCTTGGCGATCAGCGGCCTGCTTTATGGCCTGGTGACAGTACAGGCCGCATGCGCGCCCCTGCGCAGGGGCGTAAAAAAGGGCGCCGCTCGTTAGGAGCGACGCCCTAAAACCGCGCATCCGAATGGGGCTAGAGGATCGCGGTAACCAGTCCGCTGGTGATCGTGGAGCCCGTAGCGGCCGTCAGCCCGACGCCCAGAGCGCCGCCGATGAGCTTCCAGTCAAATTTCAGGACCATCCCGATCAGGGCGGTCGAGATCGCCGCGACCGCAGCCAGCTTGCCCAGCGATCCTTGGGTCCAGCCGGTGATCCGGGTCAGGGTCGTGTTGAAGGTCGTGTCGGTGCCGGCATGTGCGGCGGCGAACGCCAGGGCTGCGATGGCGATCAGCACCAGAAGGGTGATGTCGACCATTCGCGCGAGGCGCGGATTGATCTGAGCAAGTTGCATGGAGGGCTCCGGTTGTTGACGGTCGAGGAGGTCTGCGGCGCCCTCAGACCCAAGACCTTGTTGGTCGAAAGTCGCGAGGGTTAGACGGAAGTTAACGCGATAGCGCTCGGTTATGCAATCCCGCTTGCATGTCGTTGGCCCGCCTCACGCGAACACGGCCGTTTAAGCTTGGCCGTCTTGATCAAGATCAAGGCGAACACTTGTCCGGCTGCGCGCGTGAGGGATGTCGCCGAGAGGCCGAGACGCTGGCGGCGGCTCGGGTCGCCAGACCGGCAGCCCGGCGCCGCCTTGGCGGCGCGCGCCCTCCCCTACTCGGCCTGCAATCTGCCCCTGGACGCGGACCCTTTACCCCACGGCCAACGAACGTCTGGACAAGGTTTGGTTCTCCTGCGATCACGGCTGCAGGGATCGTCGACCATTTGCCGCCGAAAGGCGCTGCAGGCTCGAAAGACGACCGTGTCAGATCCTCAAATCACCCGCCGCGACAACAGCATCGACGCCGCTCGCGGTATCACCATCGCCCTGGTCGTCGTCGGCCACGCCTTGGAAATACTGTTCTACAATCGCCCTGACGGAGCGTTTTCGCAGGTCGCGTTCGACCTCTGGCGCCTGATCTACAGCGCCCACATCCCGGCGTTCTTCGTCCTGGCCGGCCTGAGCCGAAAGCCGTCGCCGCAAGCGGTCCAAGCCAGAAGCGCCAGACTCGTCGTGCTGGCGATGACGGCTCATCTCATCATAGCGCTACCGGCCATTCTCCTGACCACTAAGGGCCACCCGACGAGCCCCGGACCGGTACTGGTGCTGATCCTAAGACCCTTGGTGCTAGGGACAGGGTTCTCCGCGCCAAGTCTGTGGTTTCTCATCGCGCTCGCCGGCGTTGAAGCGCTTTGGACCAAGTTGCAGGGAAGAACCTGGCTCATAACGACCGCTGTCGTCGCGCTGACAGGCCTGGCCCTACTATGCCCGCAAACAGCACCGAACCTCTGGAGCTTCAAGGATCTTGGACCCGGCCTGACGTTCTACGCGCTCGGCGCGGCGCTTCGCGACGCGCCGAAACGGCGGTTTGTGCAGGTCACCGCCCTGGCCGCGTTGTGCTGGGTGCTGGCAACAGCGGCGAACAAGGGATGCTATCTTCCGAAAACCGGATGGTGCTCGTTGCCCGGTCTCAACGGCCAGTTCGCACCCATGATGGCGATCGGCGCCTACGGCGACTACCGCCTGTTCCTGGCGTCGGCGATCGGCGGCGCCTTGGCGATACTTGGAGCAGGCGTCGCCGCTGCGAGAAGCCCAGCATCAAAGGCCGCTGGCTGGGCGGGCCGCAACAGTCTCAACATCTACTTGATCAACGGAACGGCTCTAGCCATCGCCAACCCGCTCCTGAAGACAGCCCCGCTCGGCCCGGACAGCAACGCCGCCGTTCTGGCCATCACCATAGCCGCCGTAATCGCACACGGCGCCGCAGCAAACGCGCTGCGAAAACCACTGCAAGCGTTCCAGCAGGCGTCGTATCGGCTCGCCGACCAGCTCATGCAAAGCAAAGAACGTCGGCAAAGCTTGGCCTGACGGGCGGTTTCTGCCAAAGGTAGGGGGATTGGGATCGTCGCCTGAAACACTGGCGGGTCCTGTCATGCCTCCACAACAAAGCTACAAGCCGCAGTCTTCTTCGGTGATCTATCAGGTCAGCGGCGTCGAGGTGGCCCGTGAGAGCAGCGAGCTGCAGTCGCATCTGAAAGCGGCCTATGCCGCCGGCGGCCGACACGCCAGGCCGCGGTGCATGTGCGTTCCAGAGGGCGTGGAGATGTATATTTCGCGCGTCGCCGGGCACTACCTCGTCAAGCGCATGCCCGGCGGCGGCCGACACCACGATCCGATGTGTGGCGCCTACGAGCCGCCTGCAGAAGTCTCGGGCCTTGGCCAAGTCATGGGCACGGCGATTACGGAGGACCCGGTCGAGGACACCACTGTCCTGAAGCTTGATTTCAGTCTCAGCCGGGTCGGCCGCCGCGCGCCGGCGGAAACCGACAGCGAGCCCAGCGATAGCGTAAAATCCAGCGGATCGAAGCTCAGCCTGCGGGGTCTTTTGCACTACCTGTGGACCGAGGCCGAGTTCAATCGTTGGACACCGGGCATGGAAGGCAAGCGCGACTGGAACGTTCTGCGCTACCACTTGCTAGCGGCGGCCGAACGCAAGGAGGCCAAGGGCCATCTGCTTCGAGAGTCGCTCTACCTTCCGGAGGTTTGGCGCGAGGGGCAACGCGAGGAGATCAGCAAGCGCCGGCGCGCGGTCTTTCTTCGAAAGGCTTCGTCCAAGGGTCGCAAGGAACTGATGCTGCTGCTGGCCGAGGTCGAGGCCTTCGACATCGGCCGCTACGACTACACGCTCAAGATCAAGCACGCGCCGGACTGCGCCTTCGTCGTGCCCGAGGACCTGGCCAAGGCCCTGGGCAAACGTTTCGCCCTGGAGATCGCGCTCTTCAAGGAGGCTCAGAAAGCCGACGACGAAGGCGCCGATGCGCGCGATCCGCGCCGCGGCCATTTGATCGTGTTCGGCACCTTCAGCATCGACATGGTCGGCGCGCCGCACATGGAGGAGCTGACCTTGATGTTCGTGAACCGCAACTGGCTTCCCGCTGAGGACATCTTCGAGATCGAGCTGCTCGAACAGCTGATGACGCGCCATCGGTTTGTGAAGGGGTTGCGCGTCAACATGCCCGCATCCAGGCCTCTGGCGACGGCGGTTGTACCGGACGCTGAAGGCGGTCCTACGGCGCTCTACGTGGTCAGGTCCGGCGTCGGCGAAGAGTACGAGCGGGTGCTCGAGGAACTCATATCAAAGAGCGACCTGACGGCCTGGATCTGGCGACTTGAACAGGGTGATATGCCAGCTCTGCCCTCCCCCGGCGCGCGTCGAGTGTCGGGATATAGGTCCAAAGCGCAAGGCTCGGCCGCGCGGTCCGCTGAGCGGGTCGAGGACGGCCCGGCAGCATGAACCCGTTGGACTATGCGATCCTTGGCGTTTCGACCGGCGCCATGATGATGCTCGCCCTTGCGCTGTTCGAGCGGTTCCATGGCGCCGCGCGCCAGCTTCAGTTCGACGCGTGGTGGAGGAAGGTGACGGTCGCTGCGCGTATCGACGCGATCGAGCGCCGCAAAGCTCACGCTGGCGGCGCCATGGCGGGCGCATTCGGCGCCGGACTGTTGGCGAGCTTCGTCTACGGAGGCCCCTTGCCGGGCCTTGAGATGATGTTGTTGGCCTACCCGTACCTGGCGGTCGTGCTTCGGACCCAGAGGATTCTGTTGATCAGCGCGCAAGCGCCTGAGGCTCTGCGAGATCGCGAGCAAGCGGCGAACACCAAGAACGGCGGGCCTCTGCGATGATGCTCTATGGGCTCGCCGCCGTGCTCATGGGGTCGGCGATGGCGGCTGCGCCTGGCGATAGCCCTAAGGCTCTACCCCCTCCCCCTCCCCCGCCGGAGATCCGCACTCGTTCGCCGTCCGAGGCGTTCGTGGTCGATGGGTCAGGGGTCTCGATCCGAGCTTTCCGGATCGTTTTGATGGGCGTCGAGGTCCTGGATCGGCGTCAGCAGTGCCAGCGCGGCGCCCGCTTCGAAGCCTGCGGTCAGTACGCGGCGCGGCGGTTGGCGTCCCTGATCCAGGGCAAAGACGTCGCGTGCGCGATCGCCGGCGAGATCGCGCAGAGCAACGTCCTGTTTGGACGTTGCGCGGCGGGCGGAATGGACCTGGCTCAGGTGTTGGTGGACGAAGGCTTGGCCGTTGGCGTTCGCGGAACGGTTTATGGCGCCTCGTCCCTGCAGGCCTGTTTGGCCCGCAGAGGCGCGTGGGCCGGTTCGTTCGAAGCCCCATGGACTGTGCGGGCGAGAGCCCAGGGCAACGCGGTCGCGCCGAAGCTTCTGGGCGCGGGCGCTAAGACGCCGTGCGCCGTCTCGCTTAAGGGGTAAGAACCCACGCGGCGAGAATGGCGAGAGGTCCTGCCG
>NZ_LSJA01000058.1 GCF_001556515.1 Caulobacter sp. CCH9-E1
CAAACCAGCCCTGGCAAAAGCCCGATTGACCCAACACAGTCGCCGGCTCTACGCTACGCTTCGGCCGGGATGACACGAGGTTTGTGATTTAGGACTTTCTGGACGCCTTCTCGGCGATGCCGGAGGTCCCCTCGCGGGCTTCCAGCTTCTCGGCCACGGCGTCCAGCGAGACGTCCGAGGCCGCCATCAGGGCCAGCCAATGGTAGAGGAGGTCGGCGCTTTCGGCGGCCAGGGCGTCCGGACCCTGGGCCACGGCCGCGATCACCGTCTCGACGGCCTCCTCGCCCAGCTTCTTGGCCGCGAGGGCCGGGTCGTTCAGCAGCTTGGCGGTGTAGGACACCGACGGATCGCCGCCCTTGCGGGCCTCGATGGTCGCCGCGAGGCGTTGCAGGATGTCGGTCAGGCGCTGGCTCATGCGACCTCCTTCAGGGCGTCGAGACGCACCGGGATGCCGGCGGCGGCCATGGCTCGCTTGGCTTCGCCGATCGAGATCTCGCCGAAGTGAAAGATCGAGGCGGCCAGCACGGCGGCGGCGTGGCCGTCGCGGGCGGCTTCCACCAGGTGCTCGGTGGTCCCTGCGCCGCCCGAGGCGATCACCGGGACATTGACCTCGGCCGTGACGGCCTTCAGCAGCGGGATGTCGTAGCCGATCTTGGCGCCGTCGCGGTCCATCGAGGTCAGCAGGATCTCGCCCGCGCCGCGCTCCACGACCTTGGCGGCCCATTCGACCACGTCGATGCCGGTGTCCTTGCGGCCGCCATAGGTCCAGACGTTCCAGCCCGAGCCGTCCTCGCGCGCCTTGGCGTCGATCGCCACGACCACGCACTGGGCCCCGAAGGCGTCGGCGCCGCCGGCGATCAGGTCCGGGTTCTCGACGGCGGCGGTGTTGACCGAGACCTTGTCGGCGCCGGCCAGCAGGAGGCGGCGCATGTCACCGACCTGCCGCACGCCCCCGCCCACCGAGACGGGCATGAAGCAGACCTCGGCGGTGCGCGAGATCACGTCCAGGATCAGGCCCCGGCCTTCGCTAGACGCCGTGATGTCCAGGAACATCAGCTCGTCCGCGCCAGCGGCGTCATACGCTCTGGCCTGCTCCACCGGGTCGCCGGCGTCGCGCAGGGAGACGAAGTTGACCCCCTTGACCACCCGCCCGTCCTTCACGTCGAGGCAGGGAATGATCCGGGTCTTCAGCATCAGGCGGCCGCCGCGATCAGGGCTTCGGCCGGGCGGATCGTGCCGGCGTAGAGCGACCGGCCCAGGATCGCGCCGGCGATCTCGACGCCCTCGCGCGCCTTCAGGCGTTCGATGTCGGCGACCGAGGCGACGCCGCCCGAGGCGATGACGGGGATCGAGACGGCGTCGGCCAGCTCGCCCACGCCCTCGACATTGACGCCCGTCAGGGCGCCGTCGCGGCTGATGTCGGTGACGATCAAGGCGGCGACGCCCGCGTCCTCGAAGCGCTTGCCCAGCGAGATGGCGTCGAGGTCCGACAGGCCCGTCCAGCCGTCGACCGCGACCTTGCCGTCACGCACGTCGACGGCCACGGCGATCTGCTCGGGCCACAGGCGGGCGGCCTTGCGGACCAGGTCCGGATCGTGGACGGCCACGGTGCCCAGGATGACGCGGGACACGCCCGCCTCGATCCAGGCCTCGACGCCTTCCAGCGTGCGAATGCCGCCGCCCAGCTGCACCGGGATCGAGATCGACTCCAGGATCGTCTCCACGGCGGCGGTGTTGACCGACTTGCCCTCGATGGCGCCGTTCAGATCAACGACGTGCAGCCACGAGAAGCCGTCCTTGACGAAGCGCTGAGCCTGGTCGGCGGGCGAGGTGTTGAAGACCGTGGCCTTCTCCATGTCGCCGTGCAGCAGACGCACGCACTGGCCGTCCTTCAGGTCGATGGCGGGATAGAGGATCATGGGCGCCATTCCAGGAAGTTGGCGAGCAGGGCGAGCCCTGAGGCTTGTGACTTTTCGGGGTGAAATTGTACGCCCGCGACGTTGTCCCTGGCCACCGCGGCCGTGAACGGGCCGCCGTGGTCGGTTGTCGCGACGACATCTTCCGGGTTGGAAGCGTTCAGGGCGAACGAATTGGCGTAGTACATGTGGGCGCCGTCCTCGATGCCCTTGAACAGGGCATGAGCGCGCGTGAACGCGATCGCGTTCCAGCCCATGTGCGGGATGGTGAGATGCGGGTCGTTGGGCTCGAGCTTCTTCACCTGGCCCTTGATCCAGTCCAGGCCCGGGGTGACGCCGAACTCCAGGCCTTCGGTGGCCAGGAGCTGGTGGCCCACGCAGATGCCCATGAACGGCGCGCCCCGGCCGTGCACGGCCTGGTTCATCGCCTCGTAGACGCCGGTGGCGTCCAGGCCCGCGCGGCACGAGGCGAAGGCCCCGACGCCGGGCAGGAAGACGCGATCGGCCTTGGCGACAAGGTCGGGATCGGCGGTGACGACGATGTCGGCGTCGAGCGCGCGGCGGCGGGCCGCCTCACGCAGGGCCTTCTCGGCCGAACGCAGGTTGCCCGACCCGTAGTCGATCAGGGCGACGGTCTGCATGGAGTGTCCTTACAGCACGCCCTTGGTGGACGGAGCCTGGCCGCCGGTCTTCGGGTCGATCTCGACCGCCTGACGCAGCGCCCGGGCCAGGGCCTTGAAGCCGCTTTCGGCGACGTGGTGGGTGTTGTCGCCGTACAGGGTCTCCAGGTGCACGCACGCCCCGCAGTTCATCGCGAACGCGTGGTGGAACTCCTTGAAGAGCTCGGTGTCCATCTCGCCGACCTTGGGCCGCTTGAAGTCGACCTTCCAGACCAGGTACGGGCGGTTGGACAGGTCGATGGCGCAGCGCGTCAGGGTCTCGTCCATCGGGATATAGGCCGAGCCGAAGCGGCGGATGCCCTTGAAGCCGTCCAGCGCCTTGTTCACCGCCAGGCCCAGCACGATGCCGGTGTCCTCGACGGTGTGGTGCATGTCGATGTGCAGATCGCCCTTGGTCTCGACCTTCAGGTCGAAGCCGCCGTGGCGCGCGAAGCTCTCCAGCATATGGTCGTAGAAACCAATGCCGGTGGAGATCGTCGAGGCGCCGGTCCCGTCGAGATCGATCCAGACCCGGATCTGGGTCTCCTTCGTCTCGCGGACCACTTCAGCGGTGCGGGCCATCTGAGTTCTAAAGTCCGTTCTTGCCTTAGAGGCCGTTTTGGGCGGCCAGCTCGCGCAGGGAGACCTGCGGACGCGGACCGTAGTGTTCGATCACCTCGGCGGCGGCCAGGCTGCCCAGCTGGCCACAGATAGGCAGCGGGCGGCCCTGGGAAAGGCCGAAGAGGAAACCCGCCGCGTATTGGTCGCCCGCGCCGGTCGTGTCCACGACTTTTTCCACCGGGTAGGCCGAGATTTCGTGCAACTGCCCGTTTGCGGCCACCACCGAGCCTTTTTCGCTGCGGGTGACGGCGGCGATCTCGCAGCGGTCGGCCAAGGCCTTGACGGCTTCTCCAAAGTTGGTGGTCTCGAACAGCGAGCAGACTTCGCTTTCGTTGGCGAAGACGATGTCGCACTGGGTTTCGATGAAGCCCAGCAGGGCGCCGCGGTGGCGGTCGACCATGAAGCTGTCGCTCAGGGTCATCGAGATCTTGCGACCCGCGCCGTGGGCCAGGGCGGCGGCCTTGGCGAAGGCGCGACGGGCTTCCGGCGGGTCGAACAGATAGCCTTCCAGGTACGAAATCTGCGCGCGCTCGATGATCTCGGGGTCGACGTCGGCCGGGGTCAGCTCGACGCAGGCGCCCAGATAGGTCGACATGGTGCGCTGGGCGTCGGCGGTGACATTGATCAGGCTCTGGGCCGTGGCCGGACCTTCGGCCAGCGGCGGGGTGGTGAACACGCAGCCGATGGCGTTCATGTCGTGGCGGAAGACGCGGCCCAGCTGGTCGTCGGCGACCTTGCCGATGAAGGCGGCCTTGCCGCCGAAGCTGGCGACGCCGGCCACGGTGTTGGCGGCGCTGCCCCCCGAGGCCTCGATCCCGGCCGACATCACGTCGTACAGGCTGGCCGCCCGGGCCGGATCGATCAGGGCCATCGAGCCCTTCACCAGGCCCTCGCGCGCGAGGAAGGCCTCGTCGCATTGGGCGATGACGTCGACGATGGCGTTGCCAATGGCGGCGACGTCGTAGAGCGCGGTCATGGGGCGTAGCAAACCTTTGAAAGAACTGGGCCGTAAGCCAAGCAGCACGGCGATTAAAGGAAGTGGGGCGTCAAGGCAACGCAAGCTCTTGCCCGCGACCCTGCGACACTCTAACGCGAACCGCCAAATAAGGGCCTGTCGGCGGTCCGGTCAGATCGCCGATAGATCCTCGTCTCTTTGATTAGGCGCATTTTCTAACGACGAACGGGCGTCCACTTCGTCGGAAAATGCTTGGAGCGAGCAAACCGATGGTCGACGTCCTGATCCTGGTTCCGGCCCGAGACGAGCCGCGGTTCGCCACGACCTGGACGCCGTTGTTCGAGCGTCTGGCCGCGCCGCTGCGCGCCCACGGCCTGCTGGTCGGCGCCCAGCCCTGGACCGATCCGATCGAGCGCGGCCGCGCCCGGCTGGTCATGCCGTCCCTGGCCTGGGGCTATCACCACCGCCAGCCCGAGTGGTTCGCCCTGCTGGATCGGCTGGAGGCCGAGGGAACGCGGGTCGCCAATCCGGCGGCGGTGCTGCGCTGGAACTCGACCAAGATCTATCTGGTGGAGCTGGCCGGCAAGGGGGCGCCAGTGGTCCCAACCCACGCCCATGACCAGCTGACGATGGACGCCGTCGAGGCCGCCTTCGACGCCTTCGGCGTCGACGAGGTGGTGGTCAAGCCGCAGGTCTCGGCCGGCTCGCAGGACACCATCCGCGTCAAGCGCCATGGCTCGCTGGAGGGCGGCCCGACGGGCCCGGCGCTGATCCAGCCCTTCCTGCCGGCGGTCGGCGAGGAGGGCGAGCTGTCCCTCTTTTATTTCGACGGCCGCTTCAGCCACGCCGTGGCCAAGGTGGCCGCCTCCGGCGACTTCCGCGTCCAGCCGCAGTTCGGCGGCCAGGTCAGCGAGATCGCGCCGGAGCCCGAGGCTCTGCGCGCCGCCGAGATGGTGCTGAACGCCGCGCCGGGGACCCTGACCTACGCCCGCGTCGATTTGATCCGCGGCCTCGACCACACGCCCCAGCTGATGGAGCTGGAGGTCATCGAGCCGGACCTCTTCCTCGAACACGCGCATGACAAGGGCGCGGCGTTCGCGGCGGCGGTGATGCGGGCGATCGGCTAGCTAAGACAAAGATGCTCCCTCGCGATGCGGGGGAGCTGTCGCGGAGCGACTGAGGGGCAAGCTGGAAATAGGCTGAGGTTGCCCCCTCCGGCCCTCTGGGCCACCTCCCCCGCAGCGCGGGGGAGGAACTGAACAGGCCTCACGCCCCCAAAAACAGCTCCCGCGACGGACACAGATCGCTGATCTTGCACACCTCGCACTTGGGCTTGCGCGCCACGCAGACATACCGTCCGTGCAGGATCAGCCAGTGGTGCGCCCGGGTCTGATAGGGACCGGGCACGATCCGCATCAAGTCCTGCTCGACCGCGTCGGGCGTCTTGCCGGTCGACAGTTTCAGGCGGTGCGAGACGCGGAAGACGTGGGTGTCGACGGCGATGGCCGGCTCGATGTCCAGCTCGTTCAGCACCACGCTGGCGGTCTTGCGGCCGACGCCGGGCAGGCTTTCCAGCGCCGCCCGGTTCAGCGGCACCTCTCCGCCATACTGGCTGACCAGGATATTGGCCGTGGCGAGGACGTTCTTGGCCTTGGTCCGGTAGAGGCCGATCGAGGCGATGTAGGGGACGAGGCCCGCCTCGCCGAGGTCCAGCATCGCCTGGGGCGTATTGGCGACCTTGAACAGCTTGTCGGTGGCCTTGTTGACGCTGACGTCGGTGGCCTGGGCCGACAGGGCCACGGCGGTGACCAGCTCGTAGGGGTTGGAATAGTTGAGCTCGGTCTTGGGGCGGAGTTCGAGGCTCTCGAACCGCTCGAACAGCACCTCGACCCGTTCGCGTTCGGCGGGAGAGATGCGTCTGGCCGCCTTCTTCCTCGTTGGCTTGGCTTGGGCGGGCTTCGACTTGGCGACAACGGGTTTGGCCATGGGGCGGACCATGCCGTGATGCGCCCCTCTCGCCAAGCGCCCGGGCCGCGCCTAAATTCCGCGCCATGGCCTCGCCGCTCTACATGGACCGGGTGATCGCGCCGCACCGTTCGTTGACGCCTCAAGGGGCGGCGGTGCTGCTGGCCGTGGTCATGGCCTTCAACATCCTGGTGGCGGTGTTCCTGCTGGTGGTCGGCGCGCCGCCGGTGCTGCCGTTCCTGGGCCTCGACGTCCTGGCCCTGTGGCTGGCCTTCCGCGCCAGCGATCGCGCCGCCAAGCGCGTCGAGCGCGTCCAGGTCACCGCCGAGGCCGTCACCGTCAGCCGCGAGGACGAGAAGGGCGCGCGGACGGTCTGGACCTCGCCGACGGCCTTCACGCGGGTCGGCGTCGATCTCCCCGGCGAGCATGACGCCCGCGTGCGGCTGATGATCCATCGCAAGCGCCTGACCCTGGCCCGGTCGCTCAGCCCCGAGGAGCGAATCCGTTTCGCGGGCGCCCTGCAGGACGCCATCCGCGCCGCGCGCAACGAGCGCTGGTCGTGACCAGCGAAACGGCCGCAAGAACCGGGCGGACGGCGTTATCCGACGCGGCTAGCGTGTCGGACATGGCATACGACGCATCCTTCCTGTCGACGGGCCTTTCGGAGGCCGCCAGCCAAGAGCTGGCGCGTCTGGCCGAACGCTCGGTCGACTACCACCGCATGGCCAAGGCGCTCGACTGGCTGGCCGAGCGGTGGTCCGATCACCCCTCGCTGGACGAGGCGGCGGGGGCCGTGGGCCTGTCGCCGTTCCATTTCCAGCGCATCTTCACCCGCTGGGCGGGGGTCAGTCCCAAGACCTTCGTCTCGGCCATCGCCCACGCCGAGGCGCGCCGCTCGCTGGAGGCCGGCGGCACGGTTCTGGACGCGGCCTTCGACGCGGGGCTGTCGGGGCCGTCACGCCTGCACGACCTGTTCATCGCCCAGGAGGCGGCGACGCCGGGCGAGGTGCGGCGGCGCGGGGCCGGGATGACGCTGCGCTGGGGCTGGGCCCCGACGCCGTTCGGCAAGGGCCTGTTCGTGATGGCCGAGCGGGGCCTGGCGGGCCTGGCCTTCTCCGACGGCGAAGACGAGATGAGCTTCGCCGACATGCACCGCCGCTTCCCGGCCGCCGACTGGGTCCGCGACGACGCGGCCGCCCAAGCCATGGCCCTGCGCGCTTTCATACGCGGTGGGGGCGCGGGCGGGGAGGGGCCGTTGCCGGTGGTGCTGATCGGCTCGCCGTTCCACATCCAGGTCTGGAAGGCCCTGCTGACCATCCCGGCCGGGGCGACGGCCACCTACGGCCAGGTCGCCGCCTGGGCCGGCAAGCCCGGCGCCTTCCAGGCGACCGGCGGCGCCATCGGGGCCAACCCGATCTCGCTCTTGATCCCCTGCCACCGCGCGATCGCCAAGAGCGGCAAGCTCACGGGGTATCACTGGGGCCTGGCGCGGAAGGCGGCGATCCTGGGGATGGAGGCGACGCAGAGGTTCCCTCTCCCAGAGGGAGAGGGCGGGGCCCGTCGCGAAGCGATGGGAGGGTGAGGGGGTAAGGCGTCGGCCGCTGTAATCCCTCATCCCCCCGCGCCTGCGGCGCGGGTCCCGCCTTCTCCCTGAGGGAGAAGGTGTCCGTTTAGAGAATAAACCGGCTCAGATCCGCGTTCGCGGCCAGCGCGCCGACGCGCTCCTGCACATAGGCCGCGTCCACCGTCACCGTCTCGCCGCCGCGATCGGCGGCCGTGAAGCTGATCTCCTCGACCACCTTCTCGAGGATGGTCTGCAAACGCCGGGCCCCAATGTTCTCGACCGAGGCGTTCACGGCCACCGCCGCGTCCGCCAGGGCGTCGATGGCCTCGTCGGTGAAAACGAGGGTGACCTCTTCGGTCGCCATCAGCGCCTGGTGCTGGCGGATCAGGTTGGCCTCCGGCTCGGTGAGGATCCGGCGCAAATCATCGCGCGTCAGGCCCTTCAGCTCCACGCGGATCGGCAGGCGGCCCTGGAGCTCGGGCAGCAGGTCCGACGGCTTGGCGACGTGGAAGGCGCCCGAGGCGATGAACAGGATGTGGTCGGTCTTCACCGGCCCGTACTTGGTCGAGACCGTCGTCCCCTCGATCAGCGGCAAGAGATCCCGCTGCACGCCCTCGCGGGAGACGTCCGCGCCCGAGCGCTGCGACGAGCTGGCGACCTTGTCGATCTCATCGAGAAAGACGATGCCGTGGTTCTCGGCCAGCTCCAGGGCCTCCTGGGTGAGGGCCTCCTGGTCCAGCAGCTTGTCGCTCTCCTCGGCGATCAGC
Source organism: Caulobacter sp. CCH9-E1 (assembly GCF_001556515.1). GTDB lineage: Bacteria > Pseudomonadota > Alphaproteobacteria > Caulobacterales > Caulobacteraceae > Caulobacter. The sequence continues at coordinate 8,448 of NZ_LSJA01000058.1, forward strand.
GGGGCCCAGGCGCCGGCGACCGTGGTCTTGTGGGTCTTCTGGCGACCGCCGCCGAACGACTTCATCATGTCCGACAGGTTGAAGACCGCCGCGCCCGGCTGGCCGGGGATCTCGAAGGTCTGGCCGCCGGTGTCGGCCAGCTGCAGCTCGACCTCCTTGTCGTCCAGCTCGCCGGCCCGGATCTTCTTGCGGAAGGCCTCGCGGGCGGCGGTGGAGCCGGGGCCGGTCAGGGCGTCGAGGATCCGCTCCTCGGCGGCGGCCTCGGCCTTGGCGCGGACGGCGGCGCGGCGCTTGTCACGGACCATGGCCAGGGCGCTCTCCACGAGATCGCGGACGATCTGGTCGACGTCGCGGCCGACATAGCCGACCTCGGTGAACTTGGTGGCCTCGATCTTCAGGAACGGCGCCTGGGCCAGCTTGGCCAGGCGCCGGGCGATCTCGGTCTTGCCGACGCCGGTGGGGCCGATCAGCAGGATGTTCTTGGGCGTCAGCTCGTCACGGATGTCGGCCGGCGCGCGGCGGCGGCGCCAGCGGTTGCGCAGGGCGACGGCCACGGCCTTCTTGGCGTCGGTGTGGCCGACGATGTAGCGGTCCAGTTCGGAAACGATCTCGCGGGGGGAAAACTCAGTCATCGGTCGTTGATCAGGGCCTCGAAGATCAGGCGCCACCCTTCGGGGCGCTTCTGCCAGACATGCATATAGTGCGCGTGTTCGATGATTTCCTGGTCGTCGGCCCATCCGGCCTCGCCATGGGTCCAGACGAAGTCCCCCGCCTTGGAGGCGCCGCCGCCGCGCAGGGTCTGGACCATGCGTTGGGGCCGGGCGTCGAGGCGCTCGGAGACGGCGGCGGGCGTCAGGCCTTCGGTTCCCTCGGGTCCGAGCATCCAGGCGTCGGCGGCCAGGGCGCGGCGATAGGCGGCGGGCGCGTCGGTCTCGGCCGTCTGGGCCAAGGCGCCTTCCGCGGCCCGGACCTTGTCGAAGGCCAGGGCGGGTGAGCGCTCGCCGGCCGTCGTCAAGGTGTCCAGCATCGTGGGCGCCTCGGGGCCCGGCGCCCTGGACGTGTCGCCGGCCGCGCCGCCGTCATAGATCCATTTCCAGCCGCCGCCGGGCGTCTTGCGCCAGATCGTGGCGAAGTAGCCGCCGCGCTTGCCGTTGACCACCGAGGGGCCCACCGACAGCGCCAAGTCCCCGGAGCGGGCCGCCACGACCCTTTGCGGCCACCATTCCAGTCTGGGAGACTTGCTGGAGGGGCGTTTCTCGAACAGCGCCTTGGCGCTGACCGGACCGGGCGCGAACAGGATCGCGTCGTCGGCCATGTGCTTCAAGAACGAGTCCCGCACGCCCAGCGCCAGCCCGTCGGCGGCGAAGGCGCGCTCGGCGGCCTCCACCTGGGCGGCGGGGGTCTGGGCCTGGGCTGAAACGGCGAGCATCGCGGCGAACCCGACGCCGAACACGGTCTTGAGCATGTGAAGGTCCTCCCGATTGGGGGAGTAAAGCCTACAAGCTTTCGACCGTCAGGTTACCGTTCGTATAGACACAGATCTCGGCGGCGATGCCCATCGCCTTGCGGGCGATGTCCTCTGCCGAAAGGTCCTGGTCGATCAGGGCCTTGGCCGCCGCCAGGGCGTAGTTGCCGCCCGAACCGATGGCCGCGACCGCTCCGCCGCCGGCGCTCTCGCCCGGCTCCAGAACGTCGCCGACGCCGGTGACGGTGTAGATGGCGGTGTTGTCGGCGACCAGCAGCATGGCCTCCAGGCGGCGGAGGTAGCGATCGGTCCGCCAGTCCTTGGCCAGGTCCACGCAGGCGCGGGCCAGCTGGTCGGGATACTGCTCCAGTTTCGCTTCCAGGCGCTCAATGAGCGTGAAGGCGTCGGCCGTGGCGCCGGCGAAGCCCGCGACGACCTTGCCGCCGGCCAGGCGTCGCACCTTGCGGGCGTTGCCCTTGACGACGGTTGGGCCCATTGACACCTGTCCGTCGCCGGCGATCACGGTCTGGCCGTTCTTGCGCACCGCCAGGATCGTCGTCCCGTGCCAGTCGGGGAAAGTCGAGTTGTTGCCTTGCATGGCTTCGCATGTGGCGAGCCGAAGGCGGAGGGTCAAGCGCGTTGAGTTTCTCGGAAGCGGAGGTCGAACGCTACGCCCGCCACCTGGTGCTGCGCGAGGTGGGCGGTCCGGGCCAGCAGAAGCTGAAGGCCGCGCGGGTGCTGATGGTCGGCGCCGGCGGCCTCGGCGCGCCCGCGGCCCTGTACCTGGCCGCCGCCGGGGTGGGGACGATCGGCCTCGTGGATCCGGACGCGGTGTCGCTGTCGAACCTGCAGCGCCAGGTGCTGTACGCGGAGACCGACGTCGGTCGGCCCAAGGTCGAGGCGGCGAAAGCGCATCTGGCCGCGCTCAATCCGCATGTAACCGTCGAAACCCATCCGGTCTGGCTGGACCCCCAGAACGCTGGCGAGCTGGTCCAGCAGTACGATCTCGTCCTCGACGGCACTGACGACTTTTCCACCCGCTTCGCCGTCAGCGACGCCTGCCTGGCGCACGGCAAGCCGCTGGTCAGCGGGGCGCTGGGCCGCTGGACCGGGCAGGTGGGCGTGTTCCACGGCCAGCCCTGCTATCGCTGCCTGGTGCCCGAGGTCCCGCCGGACGCCGAGACCTGCGCCCTCGTCGGCGTCGTCGGGGCCCTGGCCGGGGTAATCGGTTCGATGATGGCGCTGGAGGCGGTCAAGCTGATCACCGGCGCCGGCGCGCCTTTGTCGGGCAAGCTCTTGATCTACGACGCCCTGGCGGGCGAAACCCGGACGGTCAGGATCGGGGCGGATCCGGCCTGTGCTGCCTGCGGGAAGGGCTGAAGAGGCGGATCGTCGCGTCCGGGCTGTTACGGAGGGGACGGCGGGTCGACCATCGGCTAAGGCCTGCCCCCGTATTTTTGGAGGAGAGACATGAGCGCTGGACGGATCGCCCTCGCGAGCCTGCAAGCCAAGGTGATGTCGGCCGAAGCCGCCGCCGCCTTGATCGACCCCGCCAGCACGGTGGGCATGAGCGGCTTCACCGGCTCGGGCTATCCCAAGGCCGTGCCTCTGGCCCTGGCCAAGCGGATCGAGGCCGAGCACGCGGCCGGAAACCCGTTCCGCCTGCGCGTCTGGACCGGCGCCTCGACCGGCCCGGAGCTGGACGGCGCCCTGGCCAAGGCCGACGGCATCGAGTTCCGCCTGCCCTACAACTCCGACCCCATCGCCCGCGACAAGATCAATCGCGGCGAGATGGACTATTTCGACATGCACCTCAGCCAGGTCGCGCCGATGGCGTGGCAAGGCTTCCTGGGCCCGCTGGACACCGCCATCGTCGAGGTCAGCGGCATCCGCGCCGACGGCTCGCTGATCCCCTCGTCCTCGGTCGGCAACAACAAGACCTGGATCGACCGGGCCTCGAAGGTGATCCTCGAGGTCAATCGCTGGCAGAACCCGGCGCTGGAGGGGATGCACGACATCTATTACGGCACGGCCCTGCCGCCGAACCGGGTGCCGATCCCGCTGACCCGTCCCGACCAGCGCATCGGCGAGCCCTATTTCCGCTGCGACCCGTCCAAGGTGGTCGCGGTGGTCGAGACCGACTCCCCCGACCGCAACCTCCCGTTCGACGCGCCGGGCGAGGATCACAAGGCCATCGCCGGCCACCTCTTGGAATTCTTCCGCCACGAGGTCGCCAAGGGCCGGCTCCCTGCGTCCCTGCTGCCGCTGCAGTCGGGCGTGGGCAATATCGCCAACGCGGTGATGTCGGGCCTAGTCGACGGACCGTTCGACAACATGACCGCCTATACCGAGGTGCTGCAGGACGGCATGCTGGAGCTGATGGAGGCCGGCAAGCTCTTGACCGCTTCGGCCACCGCCTTCTCGCTGAGCCCCGAGGCCGCCGCGACGCTGAACGCCGACATGCACAGGTTCCGCGACCGCCTGGTCCTGCGGCCCCAGGAGATCAGCAACCACCCCGAGGTTATCCGCCGCCTGGGCTGCATCGCCATGAACGGCATGATCGAGGCCGACATCCACGGGGCCGTGAACTCGACCCACCTGATGGGCTCGCGTATCCAGAACGGCATCGGCGGTAGCGGCGACTTCGCCCGCAACGCCTATGTCTCGATCTTCATGGCCCCCTCGACGGCCAAGGGCGGCAAGATCTCGACCATCGTTCCGAAGACCCCGCACGTCGACCACATCAACCAGGACGTCCAGATTCTGGTCACCGAACAGGGCCTGGCCGACCTGCGCGGCCTGTCGCCCCGGCAGCGGGCCGAGGTCATCATCGAGAACTGCTCGCACCCGGATTATCGCCTGGCGCTGAAGGACTATCTGGCCCGCGCCCGCCGCGACTCCTACGGCCAGCAGTCGCCGACCCTGCTGATGGAGGCCTTCGCCTGGCACCAGAGGTTCGTCGAGACGGGCGACATGAGGCCGTGATGAGCGACGTCGCCGAAGCTCCGGCCGCCGAGACCCCGTTCGACCAGATCGGCGGCGCCGAACGCGTCCAGGCGGTGGTCGACGCCTTCTACGACCTGATGGACAGCGATCCGGCCTATGCGCGCCTGCGGGCGATCCACGCGCCGGACCTGACCCCGATGCGCGCCTCGCTGGCGGGGTTCCTGACCGGCTGGCTGGGCGGTCCGCGGGACTGGTTCGCCGCGCGGCCGGGCGTCTGCATGATGTCGCTGCACCGCTCCATGCCGATCGACGCCGAGCTGGCGCGGCAGTGGACCGACGCCATGGGCCGGGCTCTGGACCAGGTGGGCGTCGAGGCCGAGATGGCGCAGGCGCTGCGCGAGGTGTTCGGGCGGATGTCGGGGAATATGACGACGCGGTGAGGGGGGCGCTTGACCTCAGCGTTCGGTTAGGTTGGCTGCAAGGCAGGGGAGGGTGTCAGATGAGCCTCGACAACGCCGCGCTTTTGGGGAGCTTGGTATCCGGTCTCCTGGGGTCCTGGAACCTTGCAAACATAATCAGAACCGGCGCTGCGAACGGACGGCTTGGAGAGCCATATAAGCGGGCGAAGAGTCCTGGCATGTTCTGGATGTGCGCTTCGGCGCTCATCCTGCCGCTAGGCATCAGCGCATTTCTTGCCGCCGCCGCCTTTGGCGCGTCCAATCTGATCATGCTTGTCCTTGCGATCAGCGCGCTAGCGATCTCCCTAATATTGATAGAACGCACTGTCCGATAAGGGGCGGAAGCGGAGCTATCCCCTAGCAGAACACCTCGTCATCCTGGGCGGCATAGCCGACCCGGGACCCAGGGGTTGCAAGATCGCGGTGCGCGCCGCCCCTGGGTCCCGGCTCTCCGCTTCGCTGCGGCCGGGATGACGAGCGAATGTAAGCGTCCCCTCAAGTCGCTACCCGACCTCGCGAGGTCGGTGCGAACCTTACATCTCCTGGAGGCTGCAGCGTGCAGGGCTGTCCGGGTTGGTCAAGGACCGCCCTCCGGGCGGCCGCGCGGCGGCGACGCGGAGCGTCGTCCTTGAGCAACCCGGTCAGCCCTGCGATCGTCTCGCCGTGAGATGTAAGGAT
>NZ_LSJA01000006.1 GCF_001556515.1 Caulobacter sp. CCH9-E1
CGGCGCCGCAATCCAGATACAAGGGAGGGGCCCAAGCGAAGCTTGGGAGGGTGAGTGGTTACACCCTTAGCCGGCTTGCCGGCGCATAATCCGCAGTCGCGTCAAGATCGTCTTCGGGCTTCGCCTACCCACTCACCCTCCCACCGCTTCGCGGCGGGCCCCTCCCTCTCTCCATGAGAGAGGGATTTTGAACGGCCGCACCCCACCCTTCTCAGTCCTTCGGAACGTCCGCTCCAAGGTCACTCCGCGGCGACGGCGAAACCCCTCACCCTCCCATCGCTGCGCGATGGGCCCCGCCCTCTCCCGTCGGGAGAGGGTTTCAGCCGCGTCAGCCCGTGTACGTAAACTTCATCGCCTCATCCGCCGCCGGCAGGCAGCTCCGATCCACCGCCTTCGTCGGATCCTGGAAGAATCCCCGGATCATCTTTCGCACGCACGGGCTGCTGCGCGAGACGCCGTGGGTGGCGTTGGTGACGATCACCACCTGCGAGCCCTCGTAGCCCTTGGACGCGGCGCGGGTCAGTTCCGGCGGGCAGCCGGGGTCGATCTCGGCGGCCAGGAACAGGGTCGGGATGGCGGTCTTGACCGGCGCCTGTTCGGCCTTGGAGATCGGGCCGACGTCGATGGCGGCGCAGACGTCGTGGATCCGCTGCATCGAGGCGACCATCAGGCGGGCGACCGGATCCTTCTCCGTGCCCTTGGCGACGTCCGCGCGGGCCTCGAAGGGAATCTCCTCCTTGCACAGGTGGGTCATGAACTGGCCCTCGCTGTAATAGTCGCGGCTCTCGACGAACTCGGCCACCGGCGAGACGTCGCCCTGGATGATCTTCCAGAGGTCCCGCGGCAGCACGCCGGCGGTGAAGTAGCTGGCGTCCATCAGATAGCCGCCCAGGTCGTCGGCCGTGTAGGTCTTGCCGTTGATGATCTGGGGCCCGGCCAGCCAGCGCTCGGCGACGACGGCCAGCTTGGCCTTCAGGTCCGGGTAGCGCTGGGCGCACTCAGCCACGACCGCGCACTTGGCCATCACGATGTCGATCGAGGTCGAGACCATGGCTGGGCCGCCGACGGTCCAGTCGGCCTCGGGCGGCCAGGGCGAGTCCTGCACCACGGCCCGTACGCCCTGGGCCGCGTGGGTCTGGATCGCCGCCTCGATCCGCGTGCCGTACGAGCCGCCGAACAGGTCGATCATCGGTAGCTTCAAGACCTGGCGCAGGTCCTGAACGTCCTTGGCGACCTCGACGGCGTTGTAGCGCGACAGGTTCACGCCCTTGGCCTGGAAGGCCTTCAGGCAGGCGACGACGCCCTCGGCGTCCGTCTGCGAGGGCGGGCCCGCGTCGGTCAGGTTGGTCCCCGGGCAATCGAGGTTGGGGCTTGACTGGCCGCCCCCGCGCTGGTCGATGAAGATCCAGTCCTGGTCGACCGCGACGTACTCGCGCGCGGCCTTGCTCTTCAGCATTCGAGGCAGGCCGGCCAGGGCCGAGCCGCCGGGGCCGCCGTGCAGATAGACCACCGGCGGCAGGCCGGCCTTCGGGGCCGAGGCCTTGACGATGGCGACCGCCACGCTGATCCGGCGGCTCTTGGGATCGCCGCGCGTCTCGTCGACGATCAGGTTCCCGCACTGGACCTTGAGATCGACGCCCTTGTAGTCGCCCGCGCAGGCGGTTGGCTTGAACTGGGGCGCGGCGGCGTGGGCGCCGCCGGCGAGGCCAAGGAAGGCGAGCACGCCGGCGGCGGCGATCCAGGACAAGCGCGGCATCGAAAAGCTCCTGCGGTTCTCATCGCATCAACACCAAGGTCGAAGCGCGCCGCAAGGCTTCCTTTGCGGCGGCTAGAACCGGTAGGCGACCGAGACGAACGCCGCCGGCTGGGTCGGATCGACCACGATCGGGCTCTTCTTGGCGTCGCCTCTCAGGCTGCTCACCGCGCCCGTCGCGCCCAAGGTCACCTTGTCGTTCAGTCGATAGCTGGCGGTCAGCGAGGCCGAGACATCCTTGAGCCCGCCGCCGGGGCGATAGGCGGCCAGGCCCGAGGCGGCCGCCTGGCGCGCGTCGATCCCGAAATAGGCGCGGTGGTAGGCGCCATCCGCCCAGGTCGCCGAGACGCTGGGGATCAGGGTCAGTCGCGAGGACATCCTGACGGGCATGGCGAGGCTTGCGTCCACCAGGGTCCCGTCGACATCGCCCGTCAGCGCCCGGGTCGCGCCGAGGCTGGCCGCCAGCCCGCCTAGGCGGGCGTCGGCGGAGATCCGCGCGCCCGCGCCGCCAGACAGCCGCCCAACGCCTTCCGGTGCGTCACGGCGGCGATAGCCCGGCACATAGGTGACCCCGGCGCCGACGCTGACGGCCGAGCCCTCCAACAGCGTGGCGCCGACGCCCCTGCGCGTGTTGACGAAGAAGCGGCCGTACTTGAGATCCAGCACCGGGAACGGGATCAGACGATAATCGTCCGCGCCCTGATAGGCGGGCGCGTACACGCCGGCCACGCCGACGACAGCGCGATTCTGATCACGATCTTGAGCCAGGGCGGGGGCCGCCGACGCGACGATCAGGCAGGACAGGGCGGCAGTCGTGGCGGCGCGGGTCATGGGCGGCTCCGGGTTCGAGCGGCCTCCGCCGCCGAGGGCAGATTGGCCACGTCCGTTGACGGGATCATATCAGTACGATCCCTGAAGCCTTTACGCATGAAACGCGCTTTTAGACGCCGAAGATCGCCGGAAATTCGGCGCCGCGCAGGTCCGCGCCGTCCAGCTTGGCGCGATCGAGATCGGCTTCCAGCAGCCGCACACGCGCGGCGCTGGCGCCGCGCAGGTCCGCGCCGCGCAACACCGCCCGGGAAAGGTCCGTGCGCAACACGCGGCCCTCGCCGATCTTCAGCGGCCCCAGCTTGGCGTTCGACAGGTCGGCGCGCGACAGCTGAGCGCCCATCAGCCGCGCGCCCCGAAGATCCGCCCCGCGCAGCTTGGCGCCGCGCAGGTCCGCTCCGACCAGATTGGCGGCCTGCAGTTGCGCGCCTTCCAGGTCCATGCCGAAGAACACGGCCTCCGGCGCGACCAGCCCGCTGAGAAGACGGTTCTTGAGCCGCCGTAACGGACGGAAGTCGACGCCCTTGGCCTTGGCCGCCTTCCCCGCGGCGCCGTGGGACCGGCAGAAGAGCTCATGGGCCTCGATCACCTCGCTGAGGGGGAGGTCGTCGATATAGATGAGCGGCGGGGGCGCGCGCAGCACCTCGCTCAGATCGGCCGCGCTCAGATCCGCGCCGCTGGTGTCCGCGCCCACCATCACGGCCCGACGCAGCGAGACCTTGGTCAGGTCGGCGCTTTGCAGATTGGCCCCCGAAAGGTCCGCGCGGTCCAGGCACGCGTTGGCCAGCTTGGCGCCCCGCAGGTTGACATGGGAGAGGTCGGCGTCCGTGAAGTCGGCTCTGCGCGCCAGGGCTCCCGACATCTGGGCGCCGCTGAGGTTGGCGCCCTGCAGCAGGGCGTAGTCCAACTCTCCGGGACGCTTGGCGTGGTCCAGGATCCGCAGGCCCTTGGTGTCGTCCTGCACGGCCGTCAGGCCCTCGCGCAGGTCGCAGCGAGAAAGGTCCGCGCCGCCCAGGTTGGAGCCGCGCAGACAGGCCCCGCGCATGTCGGCGCTGGACAGGTTGGCGTCGCGCAAGTCCGAGTCGCGCAGGTCCGCGCCGTAAAGCGTGGCCCTCACCAGCCGCGCGCCGCGCAGCGATGCTCCGCCCAGGAGCGCCCCCGTGAGGTCGGCCTCGGACAGCTCGACGCCGTCCAGGTCGTAATTGTTCAGGTTCACATAGGACAGCACGGCCCGGCGACCGGCCGGCAGGCCTTTCAGAAAGCGGCCATGCGCCTCCACCGCTTCGCGCACCACCGAAGGGTGGAGATTGCGGATCAGGCTGGGTCGGGAAGATGCGGGACGCATCGGCGCAAGGAGCGTTCTGTTCGGAGGATCGTTGAGCGCCGAACATGGTCCGCCCAGCCTTAAGGCAAGGTTCAAAACCGCGACGAAAAGTCGCGTTTGCGCCTACAGCCAGCCCTTGCGCTTGAACCACAGCAGCGGCGCGCCCGCGACCAGGACCATCAGGGCGATGGCCATCGGATAGCCCTCGATCCAGCGCAGTTCGGGCATGTGCTCGAAGTTCATGCCGTAGATGCCGGCGATCAGGGTGGGCGGCATCAGCACCACCGAGAACACCGAGAACACCTTGAAGATCGAGTTCTGCTCGATGTTGATCAGGCCCAGGGCCGCGTCGAGCAGGAAGGTGATGTTGCCGGCCAGGTAGCTGGAGTGGTCGGTGATCGACTGGACGTCGCGCTGCAGCGACTTCAGGTGATCGCGCAGCTCGCGCTCGCCGTCGAACTGCTCGGCCAGGGCGGCGAAGCTCAGCAGGCGCGCCAGGCTGACCAGGCTGTCGCGGGCCTTGGAATTGATGTTCTGGGCGCGGCCCAGGCTTTTCAGGATCTGCTCGAAGGCCGCGCCGCGCGGGCGTCCGAAGATGGCGCGCGACTGCACCTCGACCTCGGCGGCCGTGCGCTCGAGGATGTCGGCGGTGCGGTCGACGATGGCGTCCAGCAGGCCGAGGAACGTCTGCAGACCGTTGGGACAGAGGCTGGGCTGGCGCTCGGCCTGGGCCGCGAACACCGAAAAGGCGCGGGGCTCGACATAGCGGATGGTGATCAGCCGCGCGCCCGCCAGGACGAAGGTCACCGGCGCGGCGGTGGGCAGGTCCCCCTCGGCGTTGACCAGGACGGTGGCGGTCATGAAGGTCCCGCCGTCCTCCTGGTAGAGGCGCGAGGAGGCCTCGATCTCGGCCATCTCTTCCCGGGTGGGCAGCAAGAGGCCGATCGACTGCTCGACGGCCACTTCCTCGGCGCGGGTGGGGTCGACCAGCTCGATCCAGACCGTGTCCGCGGGTACGCGCCAGTCCGGGGACACGCCGCCCGCCTCGAAACCGGGCGCGCCGTGACGGAGGATTCTCAGCATGGACGCCGCCCTTCAAGCCCGCCGCCGAGCAGGCTCGCCCCTTTGGAGACGCAGGCGTCGCGCGAGGTCTGGAAGGCCTCGCGCAAAGCGCTGCGGGTCGGGTGTGCCCCGCCCCGCGCTTCAGGTCAACGCGGCGCGTTCTGCTTGTTGGCGTCGGTGGTCGACGAAGAGCCGCCGCCCGTGGCGGCCTCGATCAGGGCGGCGATACGATCGGTCGAATCGGCGGCCTGGCTGATGATGTCCAGCGGCGAGGCGCGAACCGACGAAGCCACCTGATTGGCGGCCTGCTTGGCGGCCGACACGACGGCGTTCTGGGCCATGGCGATCTTGCTGGTGGCCATGGCGATCTTCATCGCCTGGGCGTCCTGATAGATGAAGCCGTTGGTCGGATAGACCGTGTTGCCGAGGTCGCGGATCGGGTCGTACCAGACCTTGACCTGGCTCCAGTCGCCATTGGCGGAGACGTCGACGACGGTGACGTCCTTTTCGATCTGGCCGCGATCGCCCTCGATGACGGACCAGTTGGCGTGGGTGACCTGGATGACGCGGTCGGTGAGCACCTGGCTCACGAAGGCGACATGGCCCAGGTTCATCCGGGCGGTCGGCTTGAAGGAAAGGACCGAGCCGATCTTCGGCACCGAACCGGTTTCGTACTTGCCGGCGGCCTGCGACCACCAGGTGCGGGCGTCGCCGAAGATCTGGATGCCGGACATCAGGCGCGCGAAAGGAACGCACTGCCAATAGCCGTCGGCGGTTGCCACCGCCGGCGCCAGGCTGATCATGGCGGCAGCGGCCAGGGAACCCAGGAGGGCCCTCGTCCGTTTCGTCATGCTGTGGGTACTCCCCGCGTTACTGGGTTAAGGGATAACCTTCCCATGGACGTGTGAAAAGAGTCTTTATGTCGCAGATGTCACCCGCGAGCGGCGCCATTTGATGGAGGGCGAGGAAGTTTCAGCGTCGCTCGACGCCCCTTCCGGCTCGACATGCGAACGCTGTTCACCAGCTTCTCCGGCCTCGACCGCAATCAAGACCGCGCCGGAAATTTCGACGTCATCTCCACCGATACTGGACACCCCGACTTCCGTCCTTTCCACCGCGAGTTCGCGTCGCTCGGTGACCTGGAAGACTGACAGCTGATCTCATCGGCGTCCTTGATCATCTTAAAGATCCAAGATGAAATGACGGCTCAAAAATGGTCTCGAAAGCAGACGGCTGCGACCAAAAAAACCACGTTGATCAATTGATCGGCGTCGCGGCGCGCGGGCCCGGAAAAGCCCCGCCGAATCGTTGACCGCGGCGGCGCGGGCGCCGGTTGGTTTTTTGCCCTCGCCGGTCTCGACAAGAACGGTGTTCGCCCCCATCTCATGGCGTTAGACGGTTTCGCGCGGGGAGGCGCGGAGCCACATCCTTTGTGGGGATTGATGAACGAAATACTCAGCCTGCTCGCCGACCCAGCCGCCTGGGCCGCGTTGGTCACGCTTGTCGTCATGGAAGTCGTCCTGGGGATCGACAACCTCGTCTTCATCTCAATTCTGTCCAACAAGCTGCCGCCCGAGCATCGCCAGAGGGTGCGCCGGATCGGTATCTCGCTGGCGCTGATCATGCGCCTGGTGCTGCTGTCGACCATCGCCTTCATCGTCGGCCTGACCGCTCCGGTCTTCAACCTGGGGATCACCGGTCCAATGGGATCGCATGGCGAGCCGGGCTTCGAGACCGCCTTCTCGTGGCGTGACCTGATCCTGATCGCCGGCGGCGCCTTCCTGATCTGGAAGGCGACCAAGGAGATCCACCACACCGTGGATCCCGACAAGAGCGACGACATGCTGGAGAAGGACAAGGCCAGCGTCGTGATCTCCAACGTCGGCGCCGCGATCTTCCAGATCATCCTGCTGGACCTGGTGTTCTCGATCGACTCGATCCTGACCGCCGTGGGCATGACCGATCACCTGCCGATCATGGTCGCGGCCGTGATTATCGCCGTCACGGTGATGCTGCTGGCCGCCGACCCGCTGGCCAACTTCATCAACAACAATCCGACCGTCGTGATGCTGGCGCTCGGCTTCCTGCTGATGATCGGCACCGTGCTGATCGCCGAGGGCTTCGGCGCCCATGTGCCGAAGGGCTACATCTACACCGCCATGGCCTTCTCGGCCGGGGTCGAGGGCCTGAACATGCTGGCCCGGAAACGCGACGCCAAGAAAGCCGGATAGGCGACCCTAGGCCGTCAAGAAGGGGCCCCTGGAGAGGATCTCCAGGGGCCTTTTTTGTTTGCCCCCGTAGCCCCCGCGCTCGGAACGGGCGCCGCGGATCTTCAGGTTCAGAGGAAGCTGTAGGGGTCGACGTCGATGACCACCCGCACCGAGTTCGGGATCTTGGCCCGCGCCCGCCAGGCGGCCATGAAACCCTGCAGGTCGACGTTGCGTTCGGCGCGGACCAGGAACCGCTTGCGGCGCCGTCCGCGCACCAGCGACAGCGGCGCGTCGGCGGGGCCGAACACCTCGACCCCCTCGGCGTTGGGGATCACCGCCGCCAGCGCCTCGACATAGGCCTCGAGCGCCGCGGCGTCGGGCCCCGAGGCGATCAGGGCCGCCAGTCGCCCGAACGGCGGCAGGCCCGCCTCCTGGCGCATGGCCATCTCGGCCTCGACGAAGGCGTCCCGGTCCTGCGCCGCCAGGGCCTGCATCACCGCGTGGTCCGGCGCATAGGTCTGCAGCAGGGCCCGCCCCGGCTTCTCGTGGCGCCCCGCGCGCCCCGCGGCCTGGGCCAGAAGCTGGAAGGTCCGCTCACCGGCCCGCAGGTCGCCGCCGCGCAGGGAAAGGTCAGCGTCCACCACGCCCACCAGGGTCAGGTTCGGGAAGTTGTGGCCCTTGGCGGCCGCCTGGGTCGCCACCAGGATGTCGATCTCGCCCGCCGCCATGCTGGCCACCAGCGCCTTGGCGGCCTCGGCGTCCATCACCGTGTCGGACGAGAACACCGCCACCCGGGCGTCGGGGAAGATGTGCCGCGCCTCCTCCTCGACCCGCTCGACGCCCGGGCCGATCGAGACCAGCGAGTCCTTGGCCCCGCAGTGGGGGCAGGCCTCGGGCTTCTTCATCGAAAAACCGGTCAGGTGACAGACGAGCCGTCCGGTGTAGCGGTGCTCGACCAGCCAGCTGTCGGTGTCGGGCGACTTCATCTTCTCGCCGCAGGCCCGGCACAGGACCAGGGGAGCATAGCCGCGCCGGTTCAGGAACAGCATGGCCTGCTCGCCGCGCTGCAGGGTCACGGCCATGGCCTTGATCAGCGGCGGCGACAGCCAGCGGCCGGGCTCCGGCGGCGTCTGGCGCATGTCGATCAGGCCGATGTCGGGCAGCTGCGCCGCCCCGTGGCGCGCCGACAGCCGCAGCCAGCGATAGCGGCCGATCTGGGCGTTGTAGAGACTCTCCAGAGACGGCGTGGCCGAGGCCAGCAGCACGCTCGCCCCCTCGATCTTGGCGCGGGCGACGGCCAGGTCGCGAGCCTGGTAGATGAAGCCCTCCTCCTGCTTGAACGAGCCGTCGTGCTCCTCGTCGACGACCAGCAGGCGCAGCTTGCGGAACGGCAGGAACAGGGCCGAGCGGGCGCCAACGACGATGCGGGCGTTCCCGCTGGCCACGGCCTCCCAGACCTGCCGACGGCGCGGCGGCGAGACGCCCGAATGCCACTCGGCCGGAACCGCGCCGAACCGCTGTTCGAAGCGGGCCATCACGGCCTGGGTCAGGGCGATCTCGGGCAGCAGCACCAGGACCTGGGCCTCGGGATCCTTCAGCGCCTCGGCCACCGCCTCCAGATAGACCTCGGTCTTGCCCGAGCCGGTCACCCCGTCCAGCAGCGCCGCCTGGAAGCCGCCGGCGTCCAGCATCTCCTTCAGCACCGCGACGCAGGCGGCCTGGCCGGGATTGAGCGCGCGCGGCGGCAGGGAGAGATCGGGCTGGGGCAAGCCGCGCTCGGGCTCGACGAAGTCGATCGCCAGAGCGCCCTCGTCCAGGAGGCCCTTCACGACGCCGGTCGAGACGCCCGCGGCCGAGGCCAGGGCCCCGCTCGACAGCTTCGTCCCCTCGGCGGCGGCCAGCACCTTCAGCCGCGCCGGGGTCATCCGCGCGGGCTGGACGCCGGTCAGCACCAGCACCTTGTCAGGCTTGGGCGGCGGATGGCGCAGGCCGCGCAGGGCCATGGCCAGGGGCCAGCCGGGAACATCGACCGAATAGCGCGCCGCCCATTCGACGAAGGTCAGCACGCCCGGCGGCAGGGGTGGATCGTCCACCTTGCCCTGCACCACCTTCAGCGGCCGGTTGCCGCCCGTCCCATCGCGCAGGGCCGTGACCACGCCCCGGATCACGCGCGGCCCCAGCGGCACGGCGACGTGGTCGCCGACGGCCAGGTCCAGCCCTTCCGGCTCGGCGTAGTCGAAGGCCTCCGGCAAGGGCATCGGCAGCAGGACGGAAGCGATACGCGGCATGGCCAGACGCTTCTGCCGCGAAACGCTCCCCAGGTCGAGAGCTCGCACGGCGCCGCTTATCAAGACCCCGTTAACCGTCTTGGGGCTTCATCGACCCGTCATTTCACCAGACTCGGGGCACCCATGAGCGACGCGACTCGCGCGGCCAAGAAGACGACGGTCGACGCCGACAGCGTCCGGGCGTTCCTGCGCACCCAGCCGCAGTTCCTGCGTCAGGACGAGGACCTGCTGGGCGAGCTGGGCCTGAAGGTCGACGCCAGCAACGTTCTGGACTTCGGCCCGGCGGCCCTGGCCAAGGTGGCCGCCGCCCACAAGCGCGAGGCCCTGGCCCGTCAGACGATCGAGGCCAACGCCCGCGCCAACTACTCGGCCCAGGCCCAGACCCACGCCGCGGTGATCGACATGCTCGACGCCCGTAACCACTCCGACCTCGCCCGCCGCGTGGACGAGCTGTCGGTGTTGCGTTTTGGCCTCGCGGCCGGCGTCATCGCGCTGGAGGGTCCGAACCGCGTCCCCGCCGGCTGGCGCGCTCTCGCCGAGGGCCAGGCCGACATGCTGGTCGGCGACGCGCCGATCGCCCGCATGGGCTTCTTCGCGCCCGCCCTGCCGCTGTTTGGCGACAAGGCCGAGCTGATCCGCAGCATGGCCCTGGTGCGCATGGCGATCTGGGAGCCGCGCCGCGAGGCGGTGCTGGCCTTCGGCTCGACCGATCCCGAGGCCTTCATGCCCGACATGGGCACCGAGCTCGTGAACTTCCTGGGCCGGGTGGTCGAACGCACCGCCGAACGCTGGCCGGTCCTGTGACGGCTCGCCAGGCCCTCGCCGCCTGGCTGGACCACCTGACGCTGGAGCGCCGGGCCTCGCCGCGCACGGTGCGGGCCTATGGCGACAACGTCCTGGCCTATCTGAATTTCCTGGAGGCCCACCGGGGCGAGGCGCTGAGCGTCGGCGCCCTGGGCGAGATCTCCGCCGCCGACCTGCGCGGCTACCTCGCCTTTCGTCGCCAGGGGGAGGACGCCCTGGCGCCGCGCTCGATCTCGCAGGCCCTGTCCTCGATCCGCGCCTTCCATCGCTATGTCGACCAGCGTCATGGCGTGGCCAACGCCGCCATCGGCCTGGTGCGCGGCCCGCGCCTGAAGATCGGCCTGCCCCGCCCCGTGTCCGAGGACCAGGCGCGCGACCTGATCGCCGAGGCCTCGGGCGACGCCGAGCGCGAGCCGTGGGAAACCGCCCGCGACGCGGCGGTGCTGACCCTGCTGTGGGGCTGCGGCCTGCGGATTTCCGAGGCCCTGTCCCTGACCTGGAGCGACGTCCCGCTGGGGGCTGCGCTGCGCATCACCGGCAAGGGCGGCAAGACCCGCATCGCCCCCGTGCTGGACGCCGTGCGCGAGGCGATCGCGGTCTATGCCGACGAGCTGCCGTTCGTCCTCGGGCCCGATGAACCGCTGTTCCGGGCCAAGCGCGGCGGCCCGCTATCGCCGCGCCATGTCCAGGGTCTGGTCCAGACCCTGCGGGGACGCCTGGGCCTCTCAGACCGGGTGACGCCGCACGCCTTTCGCCACGCCTTCGCCACGCACCTGCTGGGCGCGGGCGCAGACCTGCGGACGATCCAGGAGCTCCTGGGTCATGCTTCGCTGTCCACGACCCAGCGCTACACCCAGGTGGACGCCGCGGGCCTGCTGGCGGCCTACCAAGCGGCGCATCCCAAGGCCTGAAAGCCACACCTTACGTAAGGTTATCTGCGACAGACTGTCGCGTTAACCAGCCAGGCCGGTGAAATTAACCGCGATTTTACGGCAGGCAGAGCTTCGTCCTCGCGAGAAACGCGCTTTCCGCCCTTGCGGAAGACGCAGCCCCCGAGAGGCTATCATGAAGTTCGACGATCTGAAGATTTCGACCAAAGTCGCCCTGCCCGCCGTGATCCTGACGGTGGTGGCGCTGGCGATCGTGGGCATGGGCGCCTGGCAGGCGCGCCAAGCCGAGGAGGCGACCCAGGTGCTGGTCGAACAGCGCGCGCCGGCCGAACTGGCGGCCGCTCGCTTCAATCGTCGGGTGACCGGGATCGGCTACGGCGCCTATCGCACGGTGTCGTACGACGGGAGCTCGCCCGAGGCCAAGGCCGCCAGCGATGACGTCGATAAAGCCTACCAGGAAGGCAAGAAGTACCTCGCCGCCATCAAGGAGGCGGACCCCACCTCGGCCAAGCAGGTCGCAGACTTCTCCGCACGCCTGGAAAAAATCTACACCAACGCGCGCCAAGGCGCCGACATGGGCCTGCAGAACGCCAATGAGGCGGCGGTCATGATCATGGCGATCATCGACCCGGACATCACCAGCCTGAACGAGGACGTCAACAATTTCGTCTCGGTCCACTCGAAGGAGACCGATGCGATGGTGGAAGCCACCCTCAAGCAGGCGACCACCAACACGATCATCTCTGTCCTGTTCGGCGTGATCGCGGCCGGTTCGGCCCTGCTGCTCGCCCTGTGGATCGGTTCGCGCAAAATCGCCGCCCCGCTGAACGCGACCGCCAAGACCATGGAAGTCCTTGCGGGCGGCTCGGTCGACGTCGAGGTCAAGGGCGCCGATCGCAAGGACGAAGTCGGCGCCATGGCCCGCTCGGTCCAGGTGTTCAAGGACAACGCCGTGGCCCTGCGCACGGCCGAGGCCGCCCAGGCTCGCGCCAATTCCGAGGCCGAGGCCGAGCGCCGCCGCAATCAGGAAATGGCCGAAGCCGCCGCCAAGGAGCAGGCCGCGGTCATGGAAATCATCGCCGCCGGCCTGAACCGCCTGGCCGAGGGCGACCTGACCTACCGCCTGGATCAGGACATCCCCGAAAGCTACAAGCGCCTGCAAACCGACTTCAATGGCGCGGTGACGCAGCTGGAAGAGACGATGCGCACCATCGTCCACGCCGCCAGCAGCATCGGCGCCGGCTCGGACGAGATCGCCTCGGCCTCCGACGACCTGTCGCGTCGCACCGAGCAGCAGGCCGCCAGCCTGGAAGAAACCGCCGCCGCCCTGGACGAGATCACCGCCACCGTGCGCCGCTCGTCGGCTGGCGCCCAGGAAGCCGCCAAGGTCGTGGGCTCGACCCGCGGCGACGCCGAACGCTCCAGCGTGGTCGTTCGCAACGCCGTCGACGCCATGAACGAGATCGAGAAGTCGTCGCAGGAGATCAGCCAGATCATCGGCGTGATCGACGAGATCGCCTTCCAGACCAACCTGCT
>NZ_LSJA01000059.1 GCF_001556515.1 Caulobacter sp. CCH9-E1
AGCGGCTACGTCACGACCCAGGACGGCGTGCAGATCTTCTACAAGGACTGGGGCCCCAAGACCGCTCAGCCGATCGTGTTCCACCACGGCTGGCCGCTCAGCGCCGACGACTGGGACGCCCAGATGATGTTCTTCTTGGCTAAGGGCTATCGGGTCATCGCCCATGACCGTCGTGGCCACGGCCGCTCGACCCAGACCGACACCGGCAACGAGATGGACACCTACGCCGCCGACGTCATCGCCCTGACCGATCACCTGGACCTGAAGAACGCCATCCACGTCGGCCACTCGACCGGCGGCGGCGAGGCCATTCACTACGCCGCCCGCGCCAAGCCGGGCCGCGTCGCCAAGGTCGTGCTGATCGGCGCGGTGCCGCCGATCATGCTGAAGACGCCGGCCAACCCCGGCGGTCTGCCGATGGAGGTCTTCGACGGCTTCCGCTCGGCCCTGCTGGCCAACCGCGCCCAGTTCTTCCGCGACATCCCCGAAGGCCCCTTCTTCGGCTTCAACCGTCCCGGCGCCAAGGTCAGCCAGGGCCTGATCGACAACTGGTGGCGCCAGGGCATGGCCGGCGGCGCCAAGGCCCACTACGACTGCATCAAGGCCTTCTCGGAGACCGACTTCACCGAGGACCTCAAGGCCGTCGACGTTCCCGTGTTGATCATGCACGGCGAGGACGACCAGATCGTGCCGATCGCCGACAGCGCCCACCTGGCCATTAAGCTGGTCAAGAAGGGGACGCTGAAGACCTATCCGGGCCTGCCCCACGGCATGGCGTCAACCCACCCCGACGTCATCAACGCCGACCTGCTGGCCTTCTTCAAGGCGTAG
>NZ_LSJA01000060.1 GCF_001556515.1 Caulobacter sp. CCH9-E1
CTGTCGCGACTGCAGTTCGCGTTGACGGCCCTCTACCACTTCCTGTTCGTACCCCTGACCTTGGGGCTCTCCTTCATGCTGGTGATCATGGAGAGCATCTATGTGATGACCAAGCGCCCGATCTGGCGCACGGTCACGCGGTTCTGGGGGACGCTGTTCGGCATCAACTTCGTGCTGGGCGTGGCGACCGGGATCACCATGGAATTCCAGTTCGGGATGAACTGGTCCTACTACTCCCATTATGTCGGCGACATCTTCGGCGCCCCGCTGGCGATCGAGGGCCTGATGGCCTTCTTCCTCGAGGCCACGTTCGTCGGCCTGATGTTCTTCGGCTGGGACAAGTTGTCGCGCGTCGGCCACCTGTTCGTCACCTTCATGGTGGCGCTGGGCACCAACCTGTCGGCCCTGTGGATCCTGGTCGCCAACGGCTGGATGCAGAACCCGATCGGCTCGGTGTTCAACCCCGACACCATGCGGATGGAGGTCGCGAGCTTCCGCGACGTGCTGTTCAACCCGGTCGCCCAGGCCAAGTTCGTGCACACGGTCAGCGCCGGCTACGTGATCGCCGCGGTGTTCGTGCTGGGGATCTCGGCCTACTACCTGCTGAAGGGCAAGTACGCCAGCGTCGCCAAGCGCTCGATGACCGTGGCCGCCGCCTTTGGCCTTGCCTCATCGCTGTCGGTGGTCGTGCTGGGCGACGAGAGCGGCTACGCCCTGACCGACAACCAGAAAATGAAGCTCGCGGCGCTGGAAGCCATGTGGGAGACGGAAGCCGCCCCGGCCGGCCTGACCGCCTTCGGCGTCCCGAGCCTGGCCGAGCGCAAGACCCACTACGAGGTCAAGATCCCCTATGTGCTGGGCCTGATCGCCACCCGCAGCTTCGACCAACCGGTCGAGGGCATCTTCCAGCTGGTCGCCAAGGCGCAGGACCGCATCGAGTCCGGCGTGGTCGCCTATGGCGCGGTCGAGGCGCTGAAGGTCAATCCGAAGGACCTGGCCGCCCGCGCCACCTTCGAGCAACACCGGCGCGACCTGGGCTACGCCCTGCTGCTGAAGCGCTATGTCGCCGATCCCCGTCAGGCCAGTCCGGACATGATCCAGAAGGCGGCCTGGGACACGGTGCCGCCGGTGCCGGTGATGTTCTGGGCCTTCCGCCTCATGGCCGGCATCGGCTTCCTGATGATCGCCCTGTTCGCGATCGCCTTCGTCCTGGTCACTCTGCGCAAGCACGAGACGCGGTGGTTCCTGATCCTGGCGGTGGCGGCCATCCCGCTGCCCTGGCTGTCGGCGGAGCTGGGCTGGGTGC
This sequence comes from Caulobacter sp. CCH9-E1, assembly GCF_001556515.1. GTDB lineage: Bacteria > Pseudomonadota > Alphaproteobacteria > Caulobacterales > Caulobacteraceae > Caulobacter. The sequence continues at coordinate 1,307 of NZ_LSJA01000060.1, forward strand.
TGGCCGAGGTCGGTCGCCAGCCCTGGGCGGTGGACGGCGTGCTGCCCACCTTCCTGAGCGCGTCCAGCCTGACCGTTCCGCAGCTGCTGACCAGCATCGCGGCTTTCACCCTGTTGTACGGCGCCCTGGCGGTGGTCGAGATCGGCCTGATCCTCAAGACCATCAAGAAGGGGCCCTTCGCCAAGCATGACGAGCCGGCGCTCGACGGTTCGCCCGAACCTGAACCGGCCGTGGCCTAAGAGGACCGACAATCATGGATATCCCCGTCGATTTCGCCACGCTTCGCGTCATCTGGTGGGCCCTGGTCGGCATCCTGCTGATCGGCTTCGCCCTCACCGACGGCTTCGACATGGGCGTCGGCGCCCTGCTGCCCTTCGTCGCCAAGACCGACAAGGAACGCCGGATGGTGATCAACACCATCGGCGCGACCTGGGAGGGCAACCAGGTGTGGTTCATCCTGGGCGGCGGCGCGATCTTCGCCGCCTGGCCGTTCGTCTACGCCATCAGCTTCTCGGGCTTCTACCTGGCCATGTTCGTGGTCCTGGCGGCCATGATCCTGCGGCCGGTGGGCTTCAAGTACCGCTCCAAGCGGCCCGACCCGCGCTGGCGGTCGTTCTGGGACTGGGCGCTGTTCGTCGGCGGCTTCGTGCCGGTGCTGTGCTTCGGCGTGGCCCTGGGCAACGTGCTGCAGGGCGCGCCCTTCCGTCTGAACGACGACCTGCGGGCCTTCTATGACGGCTCGTTCCTGGGCCTGTTCTCGCCGTTCGCCCTGCTGTGCGGCCTGCTGTCGGTCGCCATGCTGGTGCTGCACGGCGCGGCCTGGATCACGGTGAAGGGCGAGGAAGGCCCGGTGAGCGACCGCGCCCGCCGCATCGGCGAGATCGCCGGCCTGGCCAGCATCGTGCTGTTCGCCGCCGGCGGCTTCTGGGTCGCCTTCGGCGGCATGGGCTTCCGGATCGAAGGGCTGGCCGACGCGGCGGGTCCGTCGAACCCGCTGCGCGGCGCCGCCGCGGTGTCGGCGCCGGGCGCCTGGCTCGACAACTACGGCCGCCACGGCTGGACCATCGCCGCCCCCGTGCTGGGCTTCGCCGGCGCGGCCCTGGCCTTGCTGGGCCTGCGCGCCAAGTCGGCCTGGATGGCGTTCGCCGGCTCCTCGGCCTCGGCCGCGGGGATCATCGGGACCGTCGGCCTGTCGATGTTCCCGTTCATCCTGCCCAGCTCGGTCGATCCGCGCTCCAGCCTGACGGTCTGGAACGCCTCGTCCTCGCACCTGACCCTGTTCGTCATGCTGGTCGTGACGGTGGTCTTCCTGCCGCTCGTGCTGCTCTACACCGCCTGGGTCTACAAGGTGCTGTGGGGCCGCAGCACCACGGCCGCCCTGTCCACCAACCCCGACCTCTACTGATCCGAAGGATACGAACCAATGTGGTACTTCACCTGGATCCTGGGCCTGGGCCT
>NZ_LSJA01000061.1 GCF_001556515.1 Caulobacter sp. CCH9-E1
CGAAGGGCTGACGATGTTCGGCGCCGAGATCCTGCCGGGCCTCCGGGCGGTGTTCTCTTGACCGACGATCTGAAGGCCTGGATCGCGCCGTCGCGGACGGCGGTGCTGGTGATCGACATGCAGGTCGACTTCGCCTCGCCCGAGGGCGCGCTGGCGACCTACTTCGACATGGGCGTCGTCCAGCCCGCGGTCTCGGCCGCCGAGCGACTGGTGAAGGCCGCTCGCGCCGCGGGCGCGCCTGTCGTCTTCGTGGGTCTGTTCACGACGCCTGAGACGGACTCCGTCGCCTGGCTTGAGCGTATCCGGCGGCAAGGCGGCGACCCGGACAGCGAGGCGGCGATCTGCCGTGTCGGATCGGCCGGCTCCGAGTTCCATGGCCCCCAGCCTGTGCCGGGAGAGCTGGTGGTGAAGAAGGTTCGCTATAGCGGCTTCTTGGGCACCGACCTCGATGCCCGGCTTAGGGCGCTTGGCGTCGACACCCTGGTGGTGGCCGGATTGACCACCGAGTGCTGCGTCGACAGCACTGTCCGTGACGCCTTCGATCTGGACTATCACGTCTTTGTCGCCGCCGACGCCTGCGCCGCCTACGAGGCGGATCTCCATCTCGCGTCGCTGAAGATCATGGCGCTCAACAGCGCGATCCTGACCGATACGGCGCGGATCGCCGAGGCCTGGACCGGCTAGGCGTCCGTCTTAGGGAAAGGGCCGGCCCTTCGAGAGCCGGCCCACGGGTCGTCACTTCGCGACGCTGACCTTGAAGACCATCACGTTGCGATAGGTCTGGCCGGGATCGAGGCGCACCGAGGCGAACTGCGGCTTGTTCGGCGCGTCGGGGAAGTGTTGCGGCTCCAGCGCGATGCCGTCGCCCTGGCGGTAGAGCTTGCCGCTTTTGCCGACCCAGGAGGCGTCGAGGAAGTTGCCGGCATAGAACTGAATGCCCGGCTGGTCGGACAGGATCTCAAGCACCCGGCCGCTCTTGGGATCGGCCAGGCGCGCCGCCAGTCGAGGCGCGCCCCCCGACTTGCCGGTCAGCACGAAGTTGTGGTCATAGCCCTTGCCGATGACCAGCTGAGGATCGCTGGCGTCGCGAATGCGCTTGCCGACCGCCGTGGGCGTGCGGAAGTCAAAGGCGGTGCCAGCCACCGGCGTGATCGCGCCTGTCGGGATCAGCTCATTGTCGACGGGCGTGTAGCCTTCGGCGGGAAGGGTCAGGACATTGCCCATGGCCCCCTCCGGCGCGCCTTCGCCGGCCGCGTTGAACAGGGCGTGGTTGGTCATGTTGACGATCGTCGGCTTGTCGGTCGTCGCGCCGTAGGTGATCGTCAGCTGGTTCTGTTCGTCGAGGGCGTAGGTCGCCGTGGCGTTCACGGTTCCCGGATAGCCCTGGTCGCCGTCGGGGCTGACATAGCCGAGCGTGACGGATGCGGTCGGGCCGGATTTGGTCGACAGCACCTTCCAGACCACCTTGTCGAAGCCCTTCACGCCGCCGTGCAGGGCCGCGACGCCGTTGTTGTTCAGCTCTAGCTGATAGGTCTTGCCGTCCAGCTCGAAGCGGCCCTTGCCGATCCGGTTGGCGAAGCGGCCGACGCTCGCGCCGAAATAGCTGGCGTTCTTCACATAGGCGGCGGCGTCATTGAAGCCGAGCACGATGTCGGCCTTGTTGCCCGCCTTGTCGGGGGCGATCAGCGACTGCAGGGTCGCGCCATAGGTGATCACCGTGGCGCTGACGCCCTTGGCGTTGGTCAGGGTGAAGGCCTCGACGGCTTCGCCCGAGGGGGTCTGGCCGAAGGGGCGGCGGGACAGTTCGGCGGCCGTCGCCGTCGATGTCGCGGTCAGGGCGAACGCGCCGCACAGGGCGATGGTCTTGAGCTTCATGTTTCCTCTCCGTCTTGTTCTGTTGGCGCTTGCGGCTATTCGATGAACGGCGGCGCAACGACCCGCTCGCTGAGCAGGAAGGCGTCGGCCACGTGGCGCAGCGGGCTGACGTCCACGTCGCTGGTGCCGTCCGCGATCAGCCTGGCGAATTCGTCGTAGAGGCCCGGATATTCCCGATCCGGCCCCTCGTGCATCAGCTGGCCGTCGATCCAGAGCTTGGCGCCGCCATTGGTGAGCTTCAGCGCGCCGTCCTCGGTGTCGATCTCGATGTCCCAGCTCTGAGGACCGGACTGCAGGAAGTCGAGCTCGGCGCGGATCGGCGCGCCATTGGCGTCGCGGAAGTCCAGCTCGGCCTGGATCGGCGACTGCCGGTTCTCGGGCACGTGCAGCACGCCGCGCGACAGGAAGAAGGGAAGGGGCAGGATGCGGGTGACGATCGACAAGGCGTTGATCGCCGGGTCGAAGACGCCGAGGCCGCCGGCTTCCCAAATCCAGTCCTGGCCGGGGTGCCAGACGCGGACGTCTTCCTTCCAGTTGATCCGCACGGCCTTGACCGTCCGCTCCGCCAGCCATTCGCGCGCCGGCTCCACGCCGACGGCGTAGCGCGAGTGCCAGGTGGCTTGAAGCGTCAGGCCGCGCGCGACGGCCGCCTGGCGCAGGTCCTCGACCTCGCTCAGCGTCGCGCCAGGAGGCTTTTCCAGCATCACGTGCTTGCCGGCCGCCAGCGCCATATGGGCGAGGGCGTGACGCGGCTGCGGCGGCGTGCAGAGCGATACGGCGTCGATCGCGACGTCGCTAGCCAGCAAGGCGGCAAGGTCGGTGAAGTGGGCGACCCCGTCCAGCTCGGCGTTGCGGCTGACGACGGCGACCAGCTCAAAGCGCGGGTCGGCGGCGATGGAGGGCAGATGCTGGTCCCGGGCGATCTTGCCCAGGCCGACCAGCGCCAGGCGGATCGGCGTCACAGCGCGCGCACCGTGACGGACCGCTCGGCCGCCTGGCTCAGCGGATTGCGCACCGGATAGAGGAAGGGCGCGGCCTCGATCTCGAACACGTCGCCCACCTTGGTCTGGAAGCCTTCCGAGAACGACAGGGTCGCGGTGCCGAAGAAGTGGACGTGCACGTCGCCCGGGCGGCGGAACAGATCGTACTTGAAGTGGTGATGCTCGAGATTGGCGATCGCGTGGGACATGTTCGCCTCGCCCGACAGGAACGGCTTTTCCCAGGCGACCGCGCCGTCGCGCAGGATCCGGCTGGCGCCGCGCACGTCCTCGGGCAGGGGGCCCGTCAGCAGTTCCGGGCCCAGCGCCGCCTGGCGCAGTTTCGAGTGGGCCAGCCACAGATAGTTGCCGCGCTCGGTCACGTGGTCGGAGAACTCGTTGGCCAGGCAGAAGCCCAGGCGGTGCGGCGTCCCGTCGGGACCGATCAGATAGACGCCGGCGATCTCAGGCTCCTCGCCGCCATCCTTCGCGAAAGCCGGGGAGGTGAGGGACTGCCCGGGGCCGACCAGCTGCTGGCCGTCGCCCTTGTAGAACCACTCTGGCTGGACGCCTTCCTGGCCCGGCGCGGGCTTGCCGCCCTCCACGCCCATCAGGAACATCCGCATCGAGTCGGTCAGCTGTTCTCCAGACTGCGCCGCCTTGTGCATCTTGTCGCGGCCCTCGGCGGAACCGAGGTGGGTGAGGCCCGTGCCGGTCAGCAGCAGGTGGGCGGTGTCGGGGTGATCGATCGGCGCCAGGACCCGGCCCTCGGCCAGAGCGCCGGGAATGTCGATCTCTTCGCCAAGCTCCCGCGCCTGGGCCGCCTCCGCCAGGGTCGCGTTCACGCCGATGGCGGATTGGGCCAGGGCGTAGAGCGTGTCGGCGACCATCACGCGCCGGGCGCGGCCGGAGTCGTCCACCGCCGCCAGTCGCCGTTCGCCGTCGCCGGTCTTCAACTGCACGAATCTGAACACCATGGCGAACGCTCCTAGCCTATAATAGTCTGACAAATACCGTCGCCGCCGATCCTGTCAAACCTCGTTTGCGGCATCCGGCCATTCGGGTCGATGTCTTGGCCGAACATCGCTCGCGATCATTGACGGACTTGGGTAGCGACGATAGTCAGACAAATATTATAATACAAATCCGCCCTGCCTCCGGCCCGCCTTGCCTGGGGCGTGGGCGCATAGCGTCGTCAAGGATTGTCATGAGCCCCGACCCCGTCTCTTCCCGCACCCTTCGTTCGCGCGCGTGGTTTGACAATCCGGACAACATCGACATGACGGCGCTTT
>NZ_LSJA01000062.1 GCF_001556515.1 Caulobacter sp. CCH9-E1
AAAATCCTCCCCCTAGCGGGGGAGGTGTCGGCGAAGCCGACGGAGGGGGAAGTCCTGCCGACCCGGCCACGCCCCCCTCCGGTCCTTCGGACCACCTCCCCCATGGGGGGAGGGTTTAGCGCCTCTACGCCTTCTTCTTCGCGCCACCCGCGACCGGCGGGGTCGGCTTGTCGCGCTTCACGCCGGCTTTCTGGCCGGGCTTCATGAACTTGACCAGGACGCGCTGGCCGACCAGCAGCGGGGCGCCGTCGGCGCTGACCACCACCTCGACGACGCGCTCGTCGCTGCGCTGGCTGGGGTCGTCCGAGGCCAGCTTGCGGGCGCCGAAGACCGAGGCGCGGCGCAGCACCTTGCCGATATAGGTCTTGTCGGGGTCGCTTTCCGGCTGGATCTCGACCTCTTGGCCGATCGTCACGTTCGGGATGTCGGCCTCGACGATCTCGGCGCGGACGATGCGCTGGGTGTTGGGCTCGAGGTCGAACATGGCCGTGACGTTCAGGGTCGAGGCGCCGGCGCCGGGATTGGCCTGGCGGCGGGCGATGCGGCCGTCGGCCGGGGCGCGGATCACCGTCAGTTCCTGATTGTACTGCGACTGGGCCAGTTGGGCGGACGCGACGCTGATCGCCGCCTGCTGAGCGCCGATATTGGCCTGGGCCTGGGCGATCTGGTCGCGGGCGGCGTCCAGGCGCTGGGCCGCGACGAAGTTCGAGGCCGCCAGGTTCTGCAGGCGATTGTACTCGCGTTGGGCGGTGCGCAACTGCACCTGATAAAGCTGCAACTGGGCTTTGGCCGAGGCCAGAGCGGCCGAGGCGGTCTGGGAGGCCAGGCGCGCGTCGTCGTCCTCCTGCTTGGCCAGGGGCTGGCCGGCCTTGACGATGTCGCCTTCCTGGACGAACACCTCGCGCACGATGCCCTGGCGGCGCGCGGCCACCTGGATCACGCCGCCTTCGACGTCGGCCTTGCCCTGGGCGATGGCCGCGTAGGGGGAGGGCTCCTCCTGGGCGGCGGCGGCCTCAAGCTTCTTCTTCTTCTCGGCCGCCTGGCCCTTCATGTAGAAGAAGCCGCCGCCGAGCAGCACGACGACGATGATGGCGATCCAGAAAGCGGGTCGGCGCAGAAAGCCGGGCATGTCGAGGTTCCCCCAGAAAATCAGTGGCTGAGCGGCGCAGGATTGGCGTCGGGCGTGCGGCGCACGTCGTCCAGGATCCGCCCGTCTTCGATGTGGATGACGCGGTCGGCGTAGGCCTCAAGCCGCGGGTCGTGGGTCACGCAGATCACCGCCGCGCCGCGCTCGGTGGCGGCCGCGCGCAGCAGCTTGATCACGGTCTCGCCGCTCTTGCCGTCGAGGGCCGAGGTCGGTTCGTCCGCGAAGATCAGGTTCGGGTTCTTGGCCAGGGCGCGGGCGATCGCCACGCGCTGCTTTTCGCCCCCCGACAGCTCCGAGGGCCGCTGGTTGACCCGCGGGCCAAGGCCCACAGACTCCAGCGCCGCCTGGGCGCGCTTGGCCGCCTCGCCCGGGCTGACGTCCTGATACTTCAGCACCGTCATCACCTGCTGCTTGGCGGTCAGCGCCGGGAACAGGTTGAAGCCCTGGAAGATGAAGCCGCAGTGGTCGAGGCGGAACTTGTCGATCTTGCCCTTGGGCAGGGCCCAGAGATCCTTGGCCTCCAGCGCCGAGACCTTGCCCTCGTCGGGCATCAGGAGGCCCGAAAGCGCGGCCACCAGGGTGGACTTGCCCGAGCCGGAGGGGCCCATGACCATGGTGACGTCGCCGTGCTTGGCGTCGAAGTCCACGCCCTTGAGCACCTCGATGAAGGTGCGGCCGGTCTTGAACCGCTTGACCAGGCCCTTGGCGGCCAGGGCGCTCTCGCCCCGCTTGTGGCTGTTGTCGCCGTTCATCGCAGCAGGTCCGCGGGTTGGCTGTTCTTGAGGATGCCCAGCGACAGGAAGCCGGACAGCATGGCGATACCGATCAGGAAGACCGCGACGATGATGACCAGCGTCGGCGGGAAGTACATCGGCACCCCGCCGGCCACGGCCAGCATCGACACCAGCCAGGTCAGCAGACCCGCCGCCAGCACGCCGACGATGCCGACCCAGAAGGAGAGCTCCATGACGATGTTGCGCAGGTCGCCCATCGACACGCCCAGGGCGCGCAAGGAGGCGAACTCCTTGATGTTGGCCATGATCGCCCCGCGCAGGGTTTGCCAGGTGATCGCCACCCCGATCAGCAGGCCCAGGAAGGCCGAGAAGCCCAGCATGATGCCGATGATCTGGTCTTCGAGCATGGCGTTGGAATTGGCGTCGGCCAGTTCCTGGCGGGTCCAGGCGCGGAACTTGCCGTCGGCCTTCTTGTTCAGCTGGGCGGCGACGACTTCGGCGCGCGCGGAGTCGCGAATCTCGACCATCAGCGGGCCGACGCGCTGGCCAGTGTCGGCCTCGCCCAGCATCCGCAGGGTGTCGCGCGACATGACCAGGGTCGGCTGGATGATGTTCGGATAGCCGCGGGTGACGACGGCGATGTTGATCGTCTTGCCGTTGTAGAGAGCCTTGTCGCCCTTCTTGACGCCCAGCCGCTTCAGCGCCGTCTCGTCGACCGCGACCGCGTAGGGGCGGCGCAGGGCCTCGATCATCGACTGGGTATAGTCGGTGGGCACCGTGACGTAGCCCGGGATGGCGTCGATGACGGTGACATTGACGAACTCGGTCTTGCGGGCCGTGCCGCCGCGGGCCCCCTTGTCGCCCTTGCCGGCCCGCTTGGCGCGCGCCTCTTCCTTGGCCTGCTGCTCGGGCGTCAGGATGTTCTGGAAGCGGCCGCCCGAGCCGTCGAGCGGCGCGACCTGGGTCACCTCGGGGTGGCTGTAGACCAGCGGGATCATGCGTCGCGGCAGGCCGGACGGGCCGCCGAACAGCGCCTTGGCGCCCGGGCCCAGCACCATGATGTCGGCGCGAGCGCGGTCGATCTGGGCGGTGAAGCCCTTGCCGATCCCCACGAACATGCCGACCTGGGCCAGCACCAGCAGGCCCGAGAAGGCTAGGGCGACCACGGCCGCCATGTAACGACGCCACTCGTATAGCAGAGTGGACAAGGCCAACGACATTCGGAATCTCGCTCCCCCAAACCTCAGGTGGCAGGAATGACCGGCGATCGGAGAAGGTCCAAGTTAAATCGGGGTAAGGCGCATTTCTGGGCTGAAATAATCTGACGGCGTGACTTTGGCCGCCTTCCAGACCGGAACGGCCGGGTAGTTTGCGCCGTCTTTAACCATTTCCTAAGCAAGCCGCTTGCGTGCGACGGGCGTCTTGGTGTCATTTCGCCCCTTGGCGGGCGTCGCGGGGGCGTCGCCCTTTTGTAAGGTCTTCGTCTCTTGATGTTCCGTCCCGAGAACGTTCAGGCCCTGGCGGGTCTGGCGCTCACCCTCGGCCTCTGCTGGCTGGTCTCCGAAAATCGCAAGCGATTCCCCTGGGTGCTGGCCGTCGCCGCCCTGATCGTCCAGGTGCTGCTGGTGCTGGTCCTGTTCGGCCTGCCCCAGGCGCAAAAGCTGATGCAGGGCGTCAACGGCGCGGTCGAGGGCCTGGCCTCGTCGACCCAGGCGGGGACGTCCTTCGTGTTCGGCTTCCTGGCCGGCGGCGATCAGCCCTATCCGGTCAGCAATCCGGGCGCGGGCTTCCTGTTCGCCTTCCGCGTTCTGCCGGTGATCCTGGTCGTCTGCGCCCTGTCGGCGCTGCTGTGGCACTGGAAGATCCTGAAGTGGCTGGCCCAGGGCTTTGGCCTCCTGTTCCAGAAGACGCTGGGCCTGCGCGGCCCGCCGGCCCTGGCCACCGCCGCCACCATCTTCATGGGTCAGATCGAGGGGCCGATCTTCATCCGCGCCTATCTGGACAAGCTCTCCCGCTCGGAGCTCTTCATGCTGATCGCGGTCGGCATGGCCTGCGTCTCGGGCTCCACCATGGTCGCCTACGCCACCATCCTGGCCGACGTGCTGCCCAACGCCGCCGCCCACGTGCTGACCGCCTCGATCATCTCGGCCCCGGCCGGGGTGCTGCTGGCGCGGATCATCGTGCCCGCCGACCCGATGGAGAAGGGCGCGGACCTTGATCTCGCCACCGAGGACAAGACCTACGGCAGCTCGATCGACGCGGTCATGAAGGGCACCACCGACGGCCTGCAGATCGCGCTGAACGTCGGCGCCACCCTGATCGTCTTCGTGGCCCTGGCCACCATGGTCGACAAGATCCTGGGCGCCATGCCGGACGTCGGCGGCCAGCCGCTGAGCATCGCGCGCGGCCTGGGCGTGATCTTCTCGCCGCTGGCCTGGGCCATGGGCGTGCCGTGGAAGGAAGCCGGGACCGCCGGCGGCCTGCTGGGCGTCAAGCTGATCCTGACCGAGTTCACCGCCTTCATCCAGCTGGCCAAGGTCGGCGCGACGTCGCTGGACGAACGCACCCGCATGATCATGACCTATGCCTTGTGCGGCTTCGCCAACATCGGCTCGGTCGGCATGAACGTGGCCGGCTTCTCGGTGCTGGTGCCCCAGCGCCGTCAGGAGATTCTCAGCCTGGTCTGGAAGGCGATGATGGCCGGTTTCCTGGCCACCTGCCTGACCGGCTCGCTGATCGGCCTGATGCCGCGGTCGTTGTTCGGGCTGTAAGCGGCGCTTCCGTTCCGCTGCGGAATGAGATCATCCTCCCGGTCAAAAGCCGGGAGGATTTTTCTTATGAAGCTCTATGACAGCCGTCGCGCGCCCAATCCTCGGCGGGTGCGCTGGTTCATGGCCGAGAAGGGGATCGAGGACATCGAGATCGTCGATGTCGACATCTTCGGCGGCCAGCATCGCCAGCCCGACTACCTGGCCAAGGCGGGCCTGCCCAACGTTCCGGCGCTGGAGATCGACGAGACCACCTGCATCACCGAGTCGGTGGCGATCTGCCGCTATCTGGAGAGCCTTTATCCGGAGCCGAACCTGTTCGGCCGCGATCCGCGCGAGACGGCGGTGATCGAGATGTGGACGCGGCGGGCCGAGATGTTGCTGTCGACGCCGCTGATGATGGCCGTCCGCCACAGCCACCCGGCGCTGGCCGCCATCGAGACCCAGGTCCCCGAGGTCGCCGACACCAACCGCAAGGCCGCCGAGCGGGCGCTGAAGGTCTTCGACCGTCGCCTGGCCGAAAGCGAGTTCATCGCCGCCGACCGCCTGACCATCGCCGACATCATCGCCGTCACCGGCATCGACTTCGCCCGCATGGTCCGCTTCCGGCCGGCCGAGGAGCTGACGCACGTGAACCGCTGGCTGACGGCGATGATGGCGCGGCCCGCGGCGAAGGCGGGGATTTGAGTTCCTCCCCCGCGATGCGGGGGAGGTGGCCCAGAGGGCCGGAGGGGGCAAGCTGGG
>NZ_LSJA01000063.1 GCF_001556515.1 Caulobacter sp. CCH9-E1
GGCGGCGCTGGACGGCAAGGCCTTCACGGCGCAGGCGACGCCCGCCGCCGAGGGCTTCACGATCCGCCACCGCGCCGCCAAGGCCCGGGTGCTGGTCCTGACCCCGCGCTCGGCCGATCTTCACGGCAAGCTGCCCGAGAAGCAGGCGGCCGACACCTCCAAGCTCGTCCTCTCGCCGATGCCGGGCCTGGTGGTCTCGATGGACGTCGCCGCCGGCCAGCAGGTCCGCGAGGGCGAGGTGGTCTGCGTGCTCGAGGCCATGAAGATGCAGAACATCATCCGCGCCGAGCGCGACGGCGTCGTCAAAGCCGTCAACGCCAAGGGCGGCGA
>NZ_LSJA01000064.1 GCF_001556515.1 Caulobacter sp. CCH9-E1
CCGCGCGACCCCTCATCCGTCGCTTCGCGACACCTTCTCCCGCAAGGGGAGAAGGATTTAAAGCCTTAAGCTTGGCCGACCGTCTCGAACATGCAGGCGGCCATCGCCTGGTCCGGGGTCTTGGCGCCGTGCAGCAGGAAGTCGAAGGCCGGATAGAAGCGGTCGGCCGCCTCCACCGCCGCGTCGATCATCGAGGCGGCCTGGGCCATGGTCGGACGCTCGCCGGCCGGCAGGGCCAGGGCGTGGCGGAACACGACCTCGCCGTCCTCGGTCCAGACCTCGAAGTGGCCCAGCCAGACGCGCTGGTTGATCAGGGCCAGCAGCTCGTAGGCGTTGGTGCGCTTGGTCTTCGACGCGCGCAGGTCCAGCGACAGGCACAGCTGCAGGCAGTCGGCCTCGGGCCGCCAGGCGAACCACAGCTCGTAGTCCTTCCAGTCGCCTTTCAGCGCGAAGGCCAGGTCGCCGTCCTCGGTGCGATCAAAGGTCAGGTTTTCGGCCGACAGCACATGTTCGACCACCTCGAGGGGGTCGAGAGCCATCAGGACGTCGTCTTCTTCCGGTTGGGTGTCCATGAGAATCCTGCGTCCCCGCCAGCGCGGGCGGGGGTCGCCCCCGCCGTGATTCGCTCACGTACCGAGGACAGTAATCTGCTTCGCGGCGTTCGTCTCAACTCGCTTCACGCCGGGGGCGAGCTGTTAAGCTTGTTATTCGCCTGTCGGCGCGGCCTTCTTGGCGGGCGCTTTCTTGGCTTCCTTGGGGGCCGCCTTGAGGCTGGCGATCTCTTCGCGCAGCGCCGCCACCTCGGCCTTCAGCGCCTCTAAATCGTCGCGGCGGACCAGGTCGAACTCGGCCGCCAGCCGGTCCGCCTGGGCGCGCATCGCGGCCTTGGCCTCCTCGCCGGCCGTCTGGGCGATGCCCATGGCCGCCTGGGTCAGCTTGGCGAATTCGTCGAGGATCGGGTTCTGGGTGTGCATCGGCTTTCCACGCGCCCGCGGATGGGCGAGCCCTCCTTATATGGGAAACAAGGGGTGAAAGCGAAGAGCCTAGGACTCCTTAGGCGATCGTAGCGGGCGCGTCCGGGCGGCAAAACCGCTCACACTTTCGCCTGACGCGGCTTTCCTAGACGCGCGTCCGGGCGGCAAAACCGCTCACACTTTCGCCTGACGCGCTTTATACGGTGCGACGATCTGTCCCGAGCGGAGCCCGAGCGCGTGATCTTCCCCGACATCGACCCGGTCGTTCACATCGGTTCGTTCGCCCTCCAGTGGGGCCCGCTGGCCTTGCGCTGGTACGCCCTGGCCTATGTGGCGGGCATCCTGCTGGGCTGGCGCTACGCGGTGCGCCTGGTGAAGACGCCCGGCCTGTGGGGCGGGCGGACCCCGACCGCCACGCCGCTGCAGATCGACGACCTCGTGCTCTGGATCACGCTCGGCATCATCCTGGGCGGGCGCCTGGGCTACATCCTTTTCTACATGCTGCCCAATGAGGCCCAGCGGACCTGGCTGCTGGCCCATCCGACCGACGCCTTCAAGATCTGGGAGGGCGGCATGGCCTTCCACGGCGGCTTCCTGGGCGTCTGCGCGGCGATCGCCCTGTTCGCCGTCCGCAACAAGATCGACATGCTGAAGCTGGGCGACCTGGTCGCCCCCGTTGCGCCGATCGGCATCTTCTTCGGCCGCATCGCCAACTTCATCAACGGTGAGCTCTGGGGGCGGGTCACAGAGCATCCGTGGGGCATCATCTTCTGCAACCAGACGATCCGTGCGGCCCATCCGCAAGGCATCTGTCCGGCGGGCGAGCTGCCGCGCCACCCCAGCCAGCTCTACGAGGCCGGCCTGGAGGGCCTGCTGCTGTTCCTGATCCTGGCCTTCGCCATCTACCGGCTGAAGTGGCTGCAACGACGCGGCGCGATCGTCGCGACCTTCCTGCTGGCCTACGGCCTGTTCCGTCTGTCGCTGGAGAACGTGCGCAACCCCGACATCGGCATGCCCGACTTCCCGTTCGGCCTGACCATGGGGATGATGCTGTCGGCGCCGATGATCCTGGTCGGCGGCTGGATGCTGTGGCGCGCGCTGCGCGCCCCGGCCGAGCCCCCCGCCTGATCCCATGAGCCTGCTGGAGCGCCTCAAGGCCCAGATCGCCCATGACGGGCCGATCGCCACGCCCGAGTTCTTCACCCGCTGCCTGCACGACCCGCGCGACGGCTACTACGCCACGCGACCAGATCTGGGGGCGGGCGGCGACTTCATCACCGCGCCCCTGGTCAGCCAGATGTTCGGCGAGCTGATCGGCCTCTGGATGATCGAGACCTGGACGCGCCTGGGCCGCCCCGCCCCGTTCCGCCTGGTCGAGATGGGCCCCGGCGACGGGACGTTGATGAGCGACCTGCTGCGCGCCGTGCGCGTGGCCCCGGAGTTTCTCGACGCGGCCGACGTGTGGCTGGTCGAGGTCTCCGAACCGCTGAAGGCCCGCCAGGCCGAGCGGCTGGGCGATCGCGCGCGCTGGGCCTCGCGGCTGGACGAGGTCCCGGGCGGCGCGCCGATGCTCCTGGTCGCCAACGAACTGCTGGATTGCCTGCCCGCCCGGCAGTTCGTCCGCACCCAGAACGGCTGGGCCGAGCGGGTGATCGGGCTGGGCGACGACGGCGAACTGGCGTTCGGGCTACGGCCGCTTAGTCCTCCCCCCAGAGGGGGAGGTGGTCGCGCAGCGACCGGGGGGGGA
>NZ_LSJA01000065.1 GCF_001556515.1 Caulobacter sp. CCH9-E1
TGGCGGATAACGGTCGCGCGGAGCGTCGGGCTTCGTCGAAACGGTAACAACACAACAGAACTCCGGACGTCGTCCGGCGCTCCGCGTCCCTTTCCATCCCTTCAGCGAGCGATCGCGTGAAGCGGCGGGGGTGTGCGTGCGTTCAATCCTCCCCCTGTGGGGGAGGCGGTCCGAAGGACCGGAGGGGGAAGAAGCAGGGGCAGCAGGACTTCCCCCTCCGTCCGCTTCGCGGACACCTCCCCCGCTAGGGGGAGGATTCGGAGGCGCTCTTCCTCAGAACGCCGCGCTGACGATGGTCCCGTCGGGCAGCAGGGCGGCGCGTTTCAGGCCGCTGGAGGCGAACGGCATGGCGATGGTTCCCGAGGCGTCCACCGCGATCAGGCCCCCGTGGCCGCCAAGATCCGCGACCTCCTGGATGGCGGCCTGGGCGGCGGCCTCCAGCGTCTGGCCGCCGAAGCGGACGCGATGGGCGATCTGGGCGGCGACGGCGGCGCGGATGAAGTACTCGCCCTGGCCGGTGCAGGAGACGGCGGCGTGGCCGTCGGCATAGGTCCCCGCCCCGATCACCGGCGAGTCGCCGACCCGGCCGGGCCGCTTGCCGAACACGCCCGCCGTCGAGGTGGCGGCGGCCAGGCGGCCCTCGGCGTCGCGGACCACGCAGCCGACGGTGCCGGTGGGCAGGGCGTCGGGAGGATGGTTGTCCTCGAAGGCGCCGGCGCGGGTGAACCAGGCCTCCGGGTCCTCGACGGTCTCGAGGCCCTGGTCGGCGGCGAAGTCGATCGCGCCCTGGCCGGCCAGCATCACGTGGGGGGTGTGCTCCATCACCGCGCGGGCGGCCAGGATCGGGCTCTTGAAGCCCTGCAGGGCGGCGACCGAACCGGCCAGGCGCGTCGTCCCGTCCATCAGGCTGGCGTCGAGCTCGTATTCGCCGTCGGCGTTGGGCGAGGCGCCGCGGCCGGCGATATAGAGGCCGCTGGCCTCCAGGGCGACGACGGTCTCGACGGCGACGTCCAGGGCGCTGGCGCCGGCCGCCAGGCGGTCGCGGGCGGCCTCGACCAGGCCGCGCATGTGGGCGATCTCCACGGCGTAGTCGTGGCCCCGCTTGGCGCCGGCGCCGCCGTGCAGGGCGAGACTAAAACACTTGTTTGACATTCTGCTTCCTTGGCGGCGCGTCCCGCGCTAGCGTCCGGGCCTTGATTAAAGACAATCGCAGGGAGAGGCGAGATGAAGGCGGTGCTCAGCAAGGCGGTCGGCGGCCCCGAGACCCTGGTGCTGGAGGAGCTGCCCGATCCCGTCGCCGGCCCCGGTCAGGTGCTGATCGACGTCAAGGCGTGCGGCGTCAACTATCCCGACGTGCTGATCATCGAGGACAAGTACCAGTTCAAGCCGCCGCGTCCGTTCGCGCCCGGCGGCGAGGTCTCGGGCGTGATCGCCGCCGTCGGCGAGGGCGTGACCCGCTTCAAGGTCGGCGACCGGGTGCTGGCCTCGACCGGCTGGGGCGGCTACGCCGAGAAGCTGGCCCTGGAGGAGGGCCGCTGCACCCACATCCCCGACAACATGCCGTTCGACGAGGCCGCCGCCTTTGTCCTGACCTATGGCACCTCGTACTACGCGCTGAAGGACCGCGGCCATCTGAAGCCCGGCGAGACCCTGCTGGTGCTGGGCGCGGCCGGGGGCGTGGGCCTGGCGGCCGTGGAGCTGGCCAAGGCCATGGGCGCCAAGGTCGTGGCCGCCGCCTCCAGCCAGGAGAAGGTCGACCTCGCCATCAAGCACGGCGCCGACAGCGGCGTCGTCTATCCGAGGGGGCCGTTCGACAAGGACGGCCAGAAGGCCCTGGCCGAGCTCTTCAAGGGCGCCTGCGGCGCGAACGGCTGGGACGTGGCCTATGACGCGGTCGGCGGCGACTATTCCGAAGCGGCGATCCGGGCCTCGGGCTGGGAGGGACGCTTCCTGGTGATCGGCTTCCCGTCGGGCATTCCCAAGGTGCCGCTGAACCTGACCCTACTGAAGTCCTGCGACATCGTCGGGGTGTTCTGGGGCGCGGCCGTGGCCCGCGATCCGAAGGGCCACGCGGCCAACCTGAAGGCCCTAATGGATCTCTACGCCGCCGGCAAGATCCGCCCGTACGTCTCCGAACGCTTCCCCCTGGCGCGGGCCGGCGAGGCGATCGCCCACCTCTCCAGCCGCAAGGCGATGGGCAAGGTGGTGATCACGATCGATTAACCCCGTTTCGTTGGGCTTGGTTAAGGTTCGCTAATCGTCCTTCTTAGCGAAGCAGACAGGTTGCTCGGCGATTGTGCCCCCGGTTCGGTCGCCGCCGAAGACGCTCACCCCACCGAGCGGAGACGGCGGAGGACCGGGCCGCTCACGCCCCGATGCGGACTCTCCGCGTCGAGGCCGCCTCAGGGGGCGCAAGGTGACGCTAGGCAGGCGCGGCGACGGACAGGGGCCTTACGGCGCCGTCGCCGCGCTTGCCGAGTTGCCGCCTGCCCACGAGAAGCACGCCTTTTCGGGTATGGCGCTCTAGCCAAGACGCCCGCGCTTCGCGAAGATGATCAATGATCACCGATCCATGAGAGGTCGGACAGCGCGGAGGCAAACGCTATGGTCGGACGTCTGAACGGCAAGGTCGCCGTCGTCACTGGGGGCTGCTCGGGCATCGGGCTCGGCACAGTCGAACTGTTCGTGGCGGAAGGGGCGCAGGTCGTCGCCGCCGACCTGCAGGACGAGAAGGGGGCGATGCTGGAAAAGCGCTTCCCCGACCGCGTCCGCTACGTCCGCTGCGACGTGACCTCGGAAGCCGACATCACCGCCGCCCTGGGCCTGGCCGAGAGCGCGTTCGGCGGGCTCGACATCCTCTTCAACAACGCCGGCCACGGCGGCACCCCGGCGGGTGTCGAGGACATGACGGTCGACGGCTGGGACAAGACCTTCGCCCTGCTGGTCCGCGGTCCGGCGATCGGCATGAAGCACGCCGTCCCGCTGATGGCCAAGCGTGGCGGCGGCTCGATCATCAACACCGCCTCGATCGCGGGGCTGCAGGCGGGCTTTGGTCCGCTGGCCTATTCGGCGGCCAAGTGCGCCGTGATCCACATGAGTCGCTGCGCGGCCGCCGAGTTGTCGCCGCGCAAGATCCGCGTCAATGCGATCTGTCCCGGCCTGATCGCCACCTCGATCTTCGGCGCCTCGATGGGCCTGCCACGGGAGGTCGCCGACCAGATGGCCGCCCAGGTCGCCCAGATCGGCCCCAAGATCCAGCCGATCCCGAAGTCCGGCCTGCCTGAGGACATCGCCCGCGCCGCCCTCTACCTGGCCAGCGACGACTCCGAATTCGTGACCGGCACGCACATCGTGGTCGACGGCGGCATCACCGTGGGGCCGCGCAGCGCCTGGGACGTCAACACGCCCTCGCCCCTCCTGGCGGCCATGGGCATCACGCCCGAACAGGCCGAGCAGATGCGGGCGGCTCTGATCGCCTCCGGCGGGGCGGGGTGAGCCTGACCCCCAACCTGCGCGGCGCGCTGTGGATGCTGGCCTCGGCCCTCGGCTTCACGGTGATGACGACCCTGATCAAGTTCCTGGGCCCCGGCTATCCGGCGGCCTTGCAGACCTTCTACCGCCAGCTGGCGGGCGTGATCGTGCTGCTGCCGCTGATCGCCCGCGACTGGCGCGCGGCGTTCCGGACGACGCGGCCCGGGATCCTGATCTTCCGCTCCAGCGCCGGGGTGCTGGCTCTGATCATGGGCTTCTACGCCTATCAGAAGCTGCCCCTGGCCGACGCCAACGCGCTGTCGTTCACGCGGACGCTGTGGCTGGTGCCGCTGGCCGCCTTCGTCCTGCGCGAGCCGATCGGGCCGTTGCGGATCGGCGCGGCCCTGGTCGGCTTTGTCGGCGTGCTGATCATGCTGCGGCCCGGCGCGGGCGGGTCCCATGGAGGCGGATGGGACGCCTGGATCGGCTGGCCGCAGGTCTGCGCCCTGGCCTCGGCCTTCCTGTTCGCCCTGACCATCACCGGCATGAAGGTCATGACCCGCGACCACAGCCCCTTCGTGCTGCTGGTCTACGCGGCGGTGCTGGGCCTGATCTTCGCGATCCCGCCGGCGCTGTTCGTCTGGCGCTGGCCAAGCTGGCCGGATTTGGCCCTGCTGGCGGCGATGGGCGTGATCGGAACGCTGACGCAGGGGGCGTACATCAAAGGGATGGAGGCCGGCGAGGCCGCCGTGATGGCGCCGATCGACTATACCCGCCTGGTTTTCGCGGTCGGCGCCGGACTGCTGCTGTTCCACGAAGTTCCAAAGCCGGCGACGCTGGTCGGGGCGGCGATCGTCGTGGCCTCAACCCTCTTCATTTCCTGGCGCGAGCATCAGCTGGCCCAGCGGGCCCAGGCTCAGTCGGCGTAAGCCCGCCGCCAGGCGACGAACTTCGCCAATCCCTCTTCCAGCTTGACCTTGGGCTTGTAGCCACACAGGGCGTGGAGTTTGTCGATATTGGCGAAGGTGGCGGTGACGTCCCCAGGCTGCATCGAACGGAACACTTTCTGGGCTTCGAGTCCGAGCGCCGTTTCGAGCGTCGTGATCATGTCCATCAGGCCGACCGGATCGTTGTCGCCGATGTTGTAGATCTCGTGCCCGCCTTGGGCCGGCGGATGGTCGAGTACGCCGAGAACGCCATCGACGATGTCGTCGATATAGGTGAAGTCGCGAGCCATCCTGCCCTCGCCATAGACCTCGATCGGCTCGCCCTTCAGCATTTTCTCGGTGAAGCCGTAATAGGCCATGTCCGGCCGGCCCCACGGACCGTAGACCGTGAAGAACCGCAGGCCCGACTGCGGAAAGCCGTAGAGCCGCGCGTAGCTCTGGCTGAGCAGCTCGCACGAACGCTTGGTCGCGGCGTAGAGCGACACCGGGCTCTCGGCCGGATCGGTCTCCTTGAAGCCGTCGCCATTCAGCGGCCGGTCGCCATAGACGCTCGAGGAGCTGGCGTAGACCAGGTGCTCCACGTCGGCGTGACGGCAGGCCTCCAGCACCGAGAGATGGCCGGCGAGGTTGCTGCGCTCGTAGGCGAAGGGGTTCTCAAGGGAGTAGCGCACCCCCGCCTGAGCCGCGAGATGGATCACCCGGCGCGCCCCCGAGGTCTTCACCAGCGCGGCCAAGGCGTCATGGTCGGCAATGTCCATCCGGACCATCGCGAAGCCGTCTCGACCTTGGAGGCGCGCCGCCCGGGCCTCCTTGAGAGCCGGATCGTAATAGGCGTTGAAGACATCGACGCCGATCACCGCCTCGCCGCGATCGAGCAGCCGCTCGGCGACGTGGTAGCCCACGAAGCCGGCGGCGCCGGTGACGATGACGGGTGGCCTGCTCATGTTCAGCCGCGCCCGACGCTGGCGTAGGTGAAGCCATGCCGGACCATCTCGGCGGGCTTGTAGACATTGCGCAGGTCGACGACGACCGGAGCCTTCATCAGGAGCTTGACGCGGTCGAGATCCAGGGCCCGGAACTGGTCCCATTCGGTCAGGATGACCAGGGCGTCGGCGCCCTCGGCGGCTTCGTAGGCGC
>NZ_LSJA01000066.1 GCF_001556515.1 Caulobacter sp. CCH9-E1
GCCGTCGCCCGAAAGCTCCTCGTCCGCCTCAACGCCAAGGCCAGGGACGCGCGAACGCAATGGCCAACGCTTGACCATCCAGACAGTCGCTCTCTCCAGAGAGAGGGATTCGTGAACGCCCCCTAACCACCCATGGCGGACGTTCAGGCCGTCCGCTGATCTGCTATCCAGCGCCTCGCCCTACTCCGCGTACAGCCCCAGCGCCTCCAGGCACAACTCCAGGCCCGTCAGGTCTCGCAACGGATCGTGCGTCACGATCACGAACAGCCGCCGGGCCTCGCCCCACAGCATGACGGTCTCGGGCAGGCCGTGGTCCTCGACCTGGCAGTCGTCGGCGTCGCGCCAGACACGGTTCTCATCGAGCGAAGCGCCCAGCATCTGGTCGACGCGGCCGACGTACTCGGCCTCGAGCTCGCTGGCGACGTTCAGATAGGCGAAGATCGGGCGGCCCAGCCCAGCCAGAACGCCCGCCTCGAACACCGCGGCCGTGTCGGCCGAGGGGCCGCGGAACGGAGTCAGATTGACGATCGCGGCGTCGGCCTGGCGCAATTGCGCCATGCGGGCCGCGTAGAACTGCCGGGCCGCCAGTTCGTCGCCGCCCTCCCCTGGGGGCATGACGGCGGGGATCAGCGGTTCGAAGCCGGCGTCGAGGCACAACGCCCGCTCCCGGGCGGCTTGGGCTTCGGAATCGGGGAGCCAGACCTGAGGGCCGGCGAGCCAGAGGGAACGGACGGGACGCATGCGCCTTACGTCTGGCCCCGAAGCGACCCTGTCAATGTTTGTCGGAAAGCTGCATGACGTCCATCGCGCGAAGAACCCTGTTGGCCGGCGGTCTGGCCGTCGCCGCCGCGTCCCTCGCTCCCGCCGCTCTCGCCGCCCCGGCCCAGCCCTGGCTGGCCTATGAGCGCCGCCTGCGCGGCCTGCTGGCCGATCCGCCCGGCGGCGACTTCGACGAGGATTTCGAGCGGACGCTGCTGGACCTCAATAATCTGATCCGTCGCCGCGAAGGCGCGCCGCCGCTGGCCTGGGATCCGGGACTGACGGCCGCCGCCCGCGGCCACGCCGCCGACATGGCCGTGACCGAGCGCTTCGACCACCTGACGCGGGAGGGCTACTCCCCCGCCGGCCGCGTCGGCCTCTTGGCCCGGGACCTGGTCGGCGCGCCGGCCGAGAACATCGCCATGCGCCGCAACGCCGACGGCGCGGTGCGGCCCGACCAGATCATGAACCAGTGGCGCGACAGCCCCGGCCACCGCGCCAACCTGGTCGCCCCCAGCTTCACCCATGTCGGCTACGGCGTCCTGCGCCAGGGACCTCGCGTCGTCGCCGTCGGCGCCTATGCCGAGGTGGCCGCGCGCCTGGCGGGTCCCGCGCCGCTACGCGTGCGCGGCCCGGACGAGATCGCCCGCGCCCTGTCGAACGCCGCCCCGCCGATCCGCCAGTTCTCGGTGTCCGAACCGGGCGGCGAGGTGCTGACCGTCACCTATGTCGAGGGCCGGCCGCCCAACGTGCTGCAGCCGGGCGCCTGGCAGCTGCGGCCGCACCTGTCCTCGGGCGAGCACCGCTACCAGCTGGGCTGGGGGCCGGTGTTCGTGCTGGAGTGAGGGGAAACGCCTTCCCGAAACTCATCCGTGTCATCCCGGAAGCCTCGCAGAGGCTATCCGGGACCCAGGGGTTGCAAGAGCG
>NZ_LSJA01000067.1 GCF_001556515.1 Caulobacter sp. CCH9-E1
TTCGCGCGTCCCTGGCCTTGGCGTTGAGGCGGACGAGGAGCTTTCGGGCGACGGCGATCCTGATGGCGAGCTTAGGCTTCCCGGCCTGGGTGAGGCGATGGTGGAAGGCGGCCAGATCTGGATCATGTCGCGCCACGACTCCGGCGACGACGACCAGGATCGAACGAACCTGGGCGCGTCCGCCTCTAACGGAACGCTTGCCCTGGCGCTTGCCGCTATCGTTGGCGATCGGCGCCAAGCCGGCCAGCTTGGCGATGGCCTTGTTGGACACCGTGCCGATCTCAGGCATTTCGGCCGCCAGCCGAGCCACGGTGCGGCCCGCCACGCCCTTGATCTCGCGGAAGGCTTGGTCCAGCGCACGCCATAACGGATCGGAGCCCAGGAGTTCGGCGATGCGCGATTCCAGGCCTCGCGACTGCCGGGCGATCATCGCCAGCATCTCGTCGAAGCCGGCCAAGACCTCGGGGTCCCGGACCAGGCGGCGCTGGTTGGACTGAGCCACCTTCAAGTCGGTGAGCTGACGTAGTCGCGTCACTAACGCCCGCAGCCCTTCCTGGGCCTGACTTTCGGGAGCCTGAGCCACAAGACCCTTGGCTCGGGCGTAGTCGGCGATGATCCGCGCGTCGATCCGGTCGGTCTTCTCCAACACGCCCATCGCCTCGGCGAAGCGCCGCACCGACCGGGCGTTGGCGACCGCGCACGGAACGCCCGCCGCCCAGAGCAATCCGAACGGCAACTTCTCGTAGCCGCCGCTCGCCTCCATCACCACCAGCTCCACCCCGTGCTCGGCGCAAAACCGGCCCAGCGCCGCGATCCCCTCCGGATCACGCCGCACGCTCAACTCCAGGCCCGATCCGTCGATCCGGCCGTCCAGCGTCCCCGAAGAGACGTCCACTCCACAGATGATGCTCGCCACGGTAACCTGCCTTGTGCATGCGATCGAAGACCAAGCGACTGTTCGGTCGTGCGTGACTGCGGCGGCGGTCCCTAAGCTCTCTCGCGGTTGAAGCCAGAGGGAAGACGGGCGCCACGCGCCGCGTGAAGGGACCGGTGGCCGCCGGTCCCTTCACAGCTCCAGGCCATCACGCTCCGGCGCCGCAATCCAGATACAAGGGA
>NZ_LSJA01000068.1 GCF_001556515.1 Caulobacter sp. CCH9-E1
CCGCTCTTGTTGGTGAAGTCGTGGTCACGATCGAGGCGCTCATCGTGCAGCCGGCTGGCGGAGCGATAGGCGGCCGAGGCCACGGCGCTGGCCCCGATGGCGCGGCTGATGACTTTGACGCTGAAGTGGTAAATCGCCATGGCGACAGACCACTTACTATCCTGAGCGCACGTCGGCACGACGTATAAGCGCGCCCTCCAAGATTAAAATCTCGGGAGGGACCG
>NZ_LSJA01000007.1 GCF_001556515.1 Caulobacter sp. CCH9-E1
TGCCCACCGGCACGGTCGACTTGGTCACCACCACCGTGAAGCCGTCGATCAGGCCAGCGATCTCCTCGGCCGCGGCGTAGACGTAGCTAAGGTCGGCGTGGCCATCGCCCCGGCGGGTCGGCGTGCCCACGGCGATGAACACCGCGTCGGCCTCCTTGATGGCTTGAGCGCCATCCAGGGTGAAGAACAGGCGCCCCTCGCGCACGTTACGGGCGACCAGGTCATCCAGCCCCGGCTCGAAGATCGGGATCTCGCCCCGCTCCAGACGCTCGATCTTGGTCGGGTCCTTGTCGATGCACGTCACCACGTGACCAAAGTCGGCGAAACACGCCCCAGACACCAGGCCCACATAACCCGTGCCAATCATCG
>NZ_LSJA01000069.1 GCF_001556515.1 Caulobacter sp. CCH9-E1
GGGGAAGAAGCCGGCTCGGCAGGACTTCCCCCTCCGGCCTTCGGCCTCCTCCCCCGCTGGGGGGAGGATTTTCCAATCCGTCCGCCTAGGGGCGAAAGCCGTCCTATCGCCATAAAGCTCGACCATTCGCCCACTTCCTGACGCGGACGCGTGGTCCACAAGGCCTTGGGCCGGCGCGTCGGCCCGCGGCGTGGCGAGCAGATGGCGCATCGGAGACGACGGGTCGGGAAGGGCGTGGCCCTGGTCGTGAGCCTCGCCGCGCACGCCGCCGCCTTGGCGGTGCTGCTGACCGCCCACGTGACGCCTTCGCCGCCCGAGCCGCCGTCAGTGCTGGTCTCGCTGATCGATCCGCCGCCGCCACCCCCTCCGCCACCGCCCGCGCCGCACGACGCGCCCAAGTCTCCGGTAATGGCGCCGAAGAAGCCGCCGTCGCCCGAGAAGTCGAAGGACAAGGCTCGGGCCGCGCCGCGCTCGCCGCTGCGCGTGACCAAGGCGCCGATCCCCAAGGATGTGACGCCGCTGGCGGCGAGTCCGAAACCCGCGCCGGCGCGAGTGATGGGGCTTGGCGAGTCGGAACTGATGGGGGCGGCGACGGCCGGATCAGGCGCTGGCGGCGGTGGCGGCGGGGCGGGCTGCGATATGGTCCGGCTGCTGCAGGAGGGCCTGCGCAAGAACCCCCGCGCCCGCGCCTCGCTGATGCGGGCCCATGCGGCCACCGTCGGCGCCGGTCGCGCGCCGCTGGTCTGGAGCGGCGACTGGGTCCGCACGGACGGCGAGGAGGGTGACGGCCTTTCGGGCCTGCGCGAAATGATCATGCTGGAGGTCGCCTTCGCCCCCGCCGCCTGCCGCGCCGAGCCCATGCGGGGGCTGGTGCTGATTTCGCTGAACGACGGCCCCGGCGCCGCGCGCTTCGCCCTGGGCGGCGGTCACTGGCGGTGGTCCGACCTGCTGTTCGCCAAGGGGGCGCGAAGGGGCGGCTAGAGCCCCGCTACCAGGCCGCCGTCCACGAACTCCGCGCGGCCCGCCAGACTCAGCTCCACCAGCGCCGCCATGACCGCCGAGGTGGGCGCGGCGACCGCGCGGATCAGGTCGTTGCGCGAGACGGGCGTCGGCGACAGCAGGGCGGCGACACGCTCCCGCAGGGCGTCCGCGTCGATGTCGGCCGGAGGCTCGGCGTCATAGCCTCGGTCGCGCTCGCGCAGCCGGCTCTCGCCCGCCAGCGACCGCAGCACATCCTCGGCGCCCTCGCAAAGGATCGCGCCCTGGCGGATCAGGTCGTTGGTTCCCTTCGAGCGCGGATCCAGCGGCGAACCTGGAACGGCGAACACGTCGCGGCCCTGTTCGGCGGCCAGCCGCGCGGTGATCAGCGAGCCTGACTTCAGCTCGGCCTCGACCACGACCACGCCTTGCGACAGGCCGGAAATGATCCGGTTGCGGCGCGGGAAGTCCTTAGCCTGGGCGCGGCGGTCGGGCGCGCTCTCCGAAACCACGCAGCCCTCGGCGGCGAGGCGCGCGTACAGCTTGTCGTGTTCGGGCGGATAGATGTCGCCGACGCCGCCGCCCAGCACCGCGACCGTTCCGGTGGTCAGCGCGCCTTCGTGCGCCGCGCCGTCGATGCCGCGCGCCATGCCGGAAACGATCACGTAGCCGGCCGTCCCGAGGTCCGTCGCCAACTGACGAGCGAAGCGCTGGCCCGCGGCCGAGGCGATGCGCGCCCCGACGATGGCGATCGAGGGCTCGGACAGCAGCTCGGCGCGGCCCAGGGCCCACAGCACGGGCGGCGGCGGGTCGAGGGCGGCCAGGCGAGGCGGGAAATCGGGCTCGCACCCGCAGATCAGGCGCGCGCCCAGCTTTTCGCCAGCCTCGAGCTCGCGCTCGATCGTCTCCCGCGTCGGCAAGGCCAGGGGAACGGCGCGGCCGCCCTTGCGGGAAAGGTCGGGCAGGGCCGACAGGGCCCGCTCGGGCGTGCCATAGCGGGCCAGCAGGTGGTCGAAAGCGACGGGGCCGACCGTCTCGGTGCGCGCCAGGCGAAGCCAGGCCAGGCGCTGGATGTCCGAGAGGCGGCCTAGGGTCACGGCGCCTCGGCGGACGCCGGCTCGGCCGGCTTCTTCTTGCCGATCTTCGGCTCTTCGCCCTTGAGCAGGCGCGCGATGTTTTCGCGGTGGCGGATGAAGATCAGGATGGCCATGAAGATCGCCAGGCCGATCAGGGGATGCGGCTGGTCGGTGGCGATGGCGAAGGGGGCGGCCAGGACCGCGGCGGTCAGGGCGGCCAGCGAGCTGATGCGGAAGAGGGCGGCCATGGCCAGCCAGGTGACGGCCGCCAGCACGCCGACCGGCCAGCAGGCGCTGAGCAGCACGCCGTAGAAGGTCGCGACGCCCTTGCCGCCCTTGAACTTCAGCCAGACCGGGAACAGGTGGCCCAGGAAGGCCGCGCCGCCGGCCAGGGCGATCACCGTGGGATTGTCGTGCGTGAGATAGCGGGCCAGCAGCACCGCCACCACGCCCTTGCCCCCGTCGCCCAGCAGGGTGATCAGCGCCAGGTCCTTGCGGCCCGAGCGCAGCACGTTGGTCGCGCCGATGTTGCCCGAGCCGATCTTGCGGATGTCGCCCGCGCCGCCCAGGCGGGTGGCGATCAGGCCAAACGGAATCGAACCCAGCAGGTAACCGCCGACAACGGCGATCGCGAGAGTCAGATAAACGGCAGAGGCGAGACTTTCCACGTTTTCTACCTTAGAGAGAGTTTTGTGCGAGCTCAAGCGCGCCGTGTCGAGGAAGGGTGTAAATCGGTTCGATCCGCTGGCAAAGTCGCGCGGAATCTCGTGGGGGAGCGTAATGGCGGGAACGATGGGCGCGGTTCATGGCGTCGAGGGACGAGGCGGCTGGACCGCGTGGATTCTGGCGACCGCTCTGGCCGAGCTGGTCGGAATACTGCTGGGCGCGTCCTGGTGGGTCTGGGCCGACGGCCTTCTGCCCGAACCGGACGGGCTGTTCTGGCAGATCTCCATGCTTCTGCTGAAGGCGTTGTCGGGCGTGCCCGAGGGCATGGTGCTGGGCCTGGTTCAGGCCAACATGATGAGCCGCCGGTTGCCCGACATCTCGATCGTGCGCTGGACGACGGCGACCTGCGTCGTCGCCATGATCGGCTGGGCGGCGGGGTCGTCGTTCTCGATCTTCGCGCCCAATGCGGGCGGCGCCGACAGCTTCGATCCGACCATTTCACAGACGGTCGCGATGGCGGCGGGCTTCGGCCTGCTGGTCGGCGCGCTGTTCGGCGGCGTGCAGGCGCTGGCCTTGGGCGGCCTGGGCGTGCCGCGCTGGCCCTGGATCGTCGGCAATGCGATCGGCTGGGCGCTGGGTCTGCCGGCGATCTATCTGGCCGCTTCGGGCTTCGCGCTGGGGCCTGTCTGGGCGCTGGGCGCGATCGGCGGCCTGGTGGCCGGCGCCCTGGTCGGGGCGGCGACCGCCGCAGCCTTCGCCTTCATGACGCGGAGGGTTTAGCCCTCCGCGCGGTGGACGACACGGCCGTCGACCACGGTCATCAGCACCTGGCCTTGCAGACGCCGGCCGTCGAACGGCGAGTTCTTGGACTTCGACAGCAGGCGGGCCGCGTCGACGATGATCGGCGCGTCCATGTCGCACAGCACCAGGTCCGCTGGCGCGCCCGGCGCGATGCGGCCGCCGCGCAGGCCCAGCAGCTCGGCCGGCGCCAGCGTCACCGCGCGGATCAGGTCGACGAGGGCGATGCGTTCTTCGTGATACAGCGACAGCAGGGCCGGCAGCAGCGTCTCCAGGCCCACGGCGCCCGGCGCCGCCTCGTCGAACGGCAGGCGCTTGTCCTCGGCGGGGGCGGGGCTGTGCGAGGAAACCACGACGTCGATCAGGCCCGAGGCGAGGGCCTCGATCAGCGCCTGGCGATCGTCCTCGCCGCGCAGAGGCGGGTTGAGCTTGGCGAAGGTGCGGTAGTCGCCGATGTCCAGTTCGTTGAACGACAGGTGGTTGATCGACACCGAGGCGCTGATCCGCAGGCCCTTGGCCTTGGCGCGCGACAGAGTCTCCAGGGCCTGGGCCGAGGTGATCTGGTCGACCAGCAGCTTGCCGCCGGTGGCTTCCAGCAGGGCGACGTCGCGCTCCAGCATGATCCGCTCGGCCATCGGCGAGATCGAGGGCAGGCCCATGCGGCCCGCGAACTCGCCGCCGATCGCCGCGCCACCCTTGCCGAGCCAGGGATCCATCGGACGGTGGGCCAGGAGAGCGTCGAAGCCCTTGGCGTAGGTCAGGACGCGCTGCATGACCTTGCTGTCGACGATCGGCTTGCCGGCGTCGGTGACATAGACGCAGCCGGCCTCGCGCATCAGGCCGATCTCGGCCATCTGCTCGCCCTTCAGGCCGCGCGTCGCCGCTCCGGCCACGAGGATGCGGGCGCTGTCGATGTCGCGAGCCCGGCGCAGGATGAAGTCGACCACGCTGGGATCGTCGATCGCCGGCGCGGTGTCGGGCTGGACGACGAACGAGGTGACGCCGCCGGCCGCGGCGGCCTTGGCCGCCGAGGCGAGGGTTTCCTTGGTCTCGGCGCCGGGTTCGCCGGTGCGGACGCGCAGGTCGATCAGGCCTGGGGCGAGCAGGGCGCCGCTGCAGTCGATGACCCGCACGGCCTTGGACAGCTTGCCGAACTCGCGGCCCTTGGCGACGTCGGTGATGACGCCTTCGGAGACGATAACGCCGCCGGGGCCGTCATAACCGCTTTCCGGATCGACCAGGCGGGCGTTGACGAAGGCGAGGGGCTGGGACGCGGTCATGATTTCGGGCCTCGCGAACCGAACACAAGCATCCGACCTTCCCGGCGAATGCCGGGACCCAGATTCATCCGGTGAATTTGGGGTGATCGCGCCATCCGGCTTGGCTTCAAGCGGCGCTCTTCGTGGGTTCGATCTGGGCCCCGGCATTCGCCGGGGAGGTCGTGAATGTTCAACGGAGCGGTGATCATCGGCCAGCCTCGTCCAAACGAGCGGCCAAGCTGGTCAGCACCGCCATCCGGGCGGCGACGCCCATCTCGACCTGGTCCTGGATCAGGCTGACGGCCGGATCGTCGGCGACGTCGCTGTCGATCTCGACGCCGCGGTTCATCGGGCCCGGGTGCATGACCTTGGCGCCGGGCGCGGCGCGGGAGAGCTTTTCGCGATCAAGACCATAGAAGCGGAAGTACTCGCGGGTCGAAGGCACGAAGGCGCCCTGCATCCGCTCCAGCTGCAGGCGCAGCATCATGACGACGTCGGCGCCGGCCAGGCCCGACTTCATGTCGTGGTGGACGGTCACGCCCCAGCGCTCGGCCTGGGCTGGCATCAGGGTGGGCGGCCCCACCAGGCGCACGCTGGCGCCCAGGGTGTGCAGCAAGGCGACGTTCGAGCGGGCCACGCGGCTGTGCAGCACGTCGCCGCAGATCGCCACGGTCAGCCCGGAGACGCGGCCGAAAGCGCGGCGGATGGAGAGGGCGTCGAGCAGGGCCTGGGTCGGGTGCTCGTGCTGGCCGTCGCCGGCGTTGATCACATGGCCGCTGACCTTCTGGCTGAGCAGGCTGGCCGCGCCCGACGAGGCATGGCGGATGACCAGCAGGTCAGGCCGCATGGCGTTCAACGTGACGGCCGTGTCGATCAGGGTCTCGCCCTTGGCGACCGACGAGGTCTTGGGGTTCATGTTGACGACGTCGGCGCCCAGGCGCTTGCCG
Source organism: Caulobacter sp. CCH9-E1 (assembly GCF_001556515.1). Classification (GTDB taxonomy): domain Bacteria; phylum Pseudomonadota; class Alphaproteobacteria; order Caulobacterales; family Caulobacteraceae; genus Caulobacter. The sequence continues at coordinate 5,725 of NZ_LSJA01000069.1, forward strand.
GCCAGCTCGAACGAGCTCTGGGTGCGGGTGCTGTTCTCGAAGAACAGGTTCATCAGCGTCCGACCCTTGAGGATGTCCAGGGTCTTGGACGTCTGCCGGTTCAGGGCCACGAAAGCTTCGGCCAAGTCCAGGAGTTCGACGGCCTGAAGCGCGTTCAGGTCGCCGGCGGACAGGAAATGGCGCTTGGGAAAGGCGAAGACGCGGGCGCGGATCGCGTCGATGGCCGCGCGGGCGGGGTCATGGGCTGAAGCCGTCATGAGCCCGCGTCATAGGCGGCTTTGGGCGGGAAGGGAAGCGGAGGGGCGAAAACGCGCTGTGGAGGATGGGGATGGAAGGCCGGAAATCCTCCCCCCGTGGGGGAGGTGGCCCGAAGGACCGGAGGGGGGCGTGGCCGGGTCAACCGGACTTCCCCCTCCGTCGGCTTCGCCGACACCTCCCCCGCTGGGGGGAGGATCTTACGAGCGTTCTCGGGGCTCTATCATCCGCGTATCCGGAATCGAACCCAACGATTTCAACAACTTCCT
>NZ_LSJA01000070.1 GCF_001556515.1 Caulobacter sp. CCH9-E1
GGTCTATGTCTCGCAAGGCGGCGGCGGGGTGTTCGTGGCGCTGGACACGCCGATACCGGCCGACGCGCCGTCGAAGGGCGCGTTCGCCGTGGCGTTCGGCAAGCGCGGGGAGCTGTGGGTCTGCGGCGGCGATTACAAGAACCCGCGCGGGGAGGGCGTGAACCTGGCCTGGCTGGCGCCGGGCAGCCTGACCTTCGAGCCGGTGGCCGCGCCGGCCGGTTATCTGTCGGGGATCTCGGTCAAGGGCGAGACGGTGATGGCCACGGGGTTGGCGGGGACCATCGTGGCCCGCGACGGCCGGACCTTCCAGCGGGTGTCGGAGGCGCCGATGAACAGCGTGCGGCTCACGTCCAAGAAGACGGCCGTGCTGTGCGGGCCGAACGGGACGGTGGGGCTTTGGCGGGGGTGAGGCTTTTCCCTCTCCCCTTGCGGGAGAGGGGGGCCCGGAGGGCCGGGTGAGGGGTTTCTCGGCGCATCTAGCGCGACCCCTCATCCGACCGCCTGCGGCGGCCACCTTCTCCCGCAAGGGGAGAAGGGAACCACTCCCCGATCCCCGCGTTCCCCCGTCATGCTGAAGCTCGCTGCTGTCCTGCTCGCCCTGATGATCCTGTTCGGGATCCTGGGTTTCGTCGTCAACGTCGCCGGCGCCATCACCAAGGCGGCGTTCTTCGTCTGCCTGATCGCCCTGGCGGTCTCGCTGGTGATGAAGGCGATGAAGAAGGCCTAGGCCCCGGCAAAAAGCGCCGGGGCGCGGCTGGCGCAGGTCGAGGAAGCCGTGCAGCGCAAGATCAAGGACGCCATGGAACTGGCCCAGGAGGAGGGCAAGCGAAAGGGCGCCGAAACCGGGCAGGTGAGCGTGCCCCAGTTCGTCGACTTCAGCGTCTAAGGCGATTTTTTCCTCCGATCTCTCCGGCGAATGCCGGGGTCCAGATCGAAGGCGCGGCCTAGGCCGTCTGATCGAAGCGTCGGAGCGAGAACACCCAAACCTCCCAGAATGTATCTGGGCCCCGGCATTCGCCGGGGAGGTCGGGAGTAAGGTGTGGATGCGTTGATCCAACGCATTTACGCCCATTCACGAATCCCCCTTTCCTTCCGCGCCTCCATCCCCTATATCCCCGCGTTCACGATTACATCGGCGGAGCGCTTTGTCGCGTCCGTATGTACGCCCCGAGGCGCGGTCAGCCGCCCTCCGACCAGCGCGAAGGGGCGCCCGTCAGGCTTCCGGTCCCGGTCGCCCGGCAGGGGAATTCCAGCGTCCGCGGCTCTCCGAGCAGGAGAGAAGCGAGGGTGGACGCCAAGGCAATTCGAACTCACGCGCGGACTCCATCCGCGCCCAGGGAAAACACATGGCGCAATCCTTCACCGGCAAGAAGCGGATCCGGAAGTCGTTCGGCCGCATTCCCGAGGCTGTGCAGATGCCGAACCTCATCGAGGTTCAGCGCTCCTCCTACGAGCAGTTCCTTCAGCGCGAGGTCCGTCCGGGCCAACGCCGCGACGAGGGCGTCGAGGCGGTCTTCAAGTCGGTGTTCCCGATCAAGGACTTCAACGAACGCGCCGTCCTGGAATACGTCTCGTACGAGTTCGAGGAGCCCAAGTACGACGTCGAGGAATGCATCCAGCGCGACATGACCTTCGCCGCGCCGCTGAAGGTCAAGCTGCGCCTGATCGTCTTTGAAACCGAAGAAGAGACCGGCGCCCGCTCGGTCAAGGACATCAAGGAGCAGGACGTCTACATGGGCGACATCCCGCTCATGACGGACAAGGGCACCTTCATCGTCAACGGCACCGAGCGCGTCATCGTCTCGCAGATGCACCGCTCGCCGGGCGTGTTCTTCGACCACGACAAGGGCAAGACCCACGCCTCGGGCAAGCTGCTGTTCGCCGCCCGCGTGATCCCGTACCGCGGCTCGTGGCTGGACTTCGAGTTCGACGCCAAGGACATCGTCTACGTCCGCATCGACCGCCGCCGTAAGCTGCCGGCCACCACCTTCCTCTATGCCCTGGGCATGGACGGCGAAGAGATCCTGACGACCTTCTACGACGTCGTCCCGTTCGAGAAGCGCGCGGGCGGCTGGGCCACCCCGTACAAGCCCGAGCGCTGGCGCGGCGTGAAGCCGGAGTTCCCGCTGGTCGACGCCGACACCGGCGAGGAAGTCGCTCCGGCCGGCACCAAGATCACCGCCCGCCAGGCCAAGAAGTTCGCCGACGGCGGCCTGAAGACCCTGCTGCTGGCGCCGGAAGCCCTGACGGGCCGCTACCTGGCCCGCGACGCGGTCAACATGGCCACCGGCGAGATCTACGCCGAAGCCGGCGACGAGCTGGACGTCCCGACGATCCAGGCCCTGGCCGACCAAGGCTTCGACACCATCGACGTGCTGGACATCGACCACGTCACGGTCGGCGCCTACATGCGCAACACCCTGCGCGTGGACAAGAACGCCATCCGCGAGGACGCGCTGTTCGACATCTACCGCGTCATGCGTCCGGGCGAGCCGCCGACGGTGGAAGCCGCCGAGGCCATGTTCAAGTCGCTGTTCTTCGACGCCGAGCGCTACGACCTGTCGTCGGTGGGCCGCGTGAAGATGAACATGCGTCTCGAGCAGGACGTCTCGGACGAGGTCCGCATCCTGCGCAAGGAAGACGTCCTGGCCGTGCTGAAGGTCCTGGTGGGCCTGCGCGACGGTCGCGGCGAAATCGACGACATCGACAACCTGGGCAACCGCCGCGTCCGCTCGGTGGGCGAGCTGCTGGAAAACCAGTACCGCGTCGGCCTGCTGCGTATGGAGCGCGCCATCAAGGAACGCATGTCGTCCGTCGACATCGACACCGTGATGCCGCACGACCTGATCAACGCGAAGCCCGCCGCGGCCGCCGTCCGTGAATTCTTCGGCTCCTCGCAGCTGTCGCAGTTCATGGACCAGACGAACCCGCTGTCGGAAATCACCCACAAGCGTCGTCTGTCGGCCCTCGGCCCGGGCGGTCTGACCCGCGAACGCGCCGGCTTCGAAGTCCGCGACGTGCATCCGACCCACTACGGCCGGATCTGCCCGATCGAGACGCCGGAAGGTCCGAACATCGGTCTGATCAACAGCCTCGCGACCCACGCCCGCGTGAACAAGTACGGCTTCATCGAGAGCCCGTACCGTCGCGTGAAGGACGGCAAGCCGCTGGACGAAGTCGTCTACATGTCGGCGATGGAAGAGTCGAAGCACGTCATCGCCCAGTCGAACATCAAGGTCGACGGCGGCGAGATCGTGGAAGACCTGGTTCCGGGCCGCATCAACGGCGAACCGACCCTCCTGCAAAAGGAGACGGTGGACCTGATGGACGTGTCGCCGCGCCAAGTCGTGTCGGTGGCCGCCGCCCTGATCCCGTTCCTGGAAAACGACGACGCCAACCGCGCCCTCATGGGCTCGAACATGCAACGTCAGGCCGTGCCGCTGGTGCAGTCCGACGCCCCGCTGGTCGGCACCGGCATGGAAGCCGTCGTCGCCCGTGACTCGGGCGCGGTCGTGATCGCCAAGCGCACCGGCGTGGTCGAGCAGATCGACGGCACCCGTATCGTCATCCGCGCCACGGAAGAGACCGACCCGGCGCGTTCGGGCGTCGACATCTACCGCATGTCGAAGTTCCAGCGCTCGAACCAGTCGACCTGCATCAACCAGCGTCCGCTGGTGAAGGTGGGCGACAAGATCCGCGCCGGCGACATCATCGCCGACGGTCCGTCGACCGAGCTGGGCGAACTGGCCCTGGGCCGCAACGCGCTGGTCGCGTTCATGCCCTGGAACGGCTACAACTTCGAAGACTCGATCCTGATCTCCGAACGCATCGTCCGTGACGACGTCTTCACCTCGATCCACATCGAGGAATTCGAAGTCATGGCCCGCGACACCAAGCTGGGTCCGGAAGAAATCACCCGCGACATCCCGAACGTCGGCGAGGAAGCCCTGCGCAACCTCGACGAAGCCGGCATCGTGGCGATCGGCGCCGAGGTCCAGCCGGGCGACATCCTGGTCGGCAAGGTCACGCCGAAGGGCGAGAGCCCGATGACGCCGGAAGAAAAGCTGCTGCGCGCCATCTTCGGTGAAAAGGCCTCCGACGTCCGCGACACGTCCCTGCGTCTGCCCCCGGGCGTCGCCGGCACGATCGTCGACGTGCGCGTCTTCAACCGTCACGGCGTCGACAAGGACGAGCGCGCGCTCGCCATCGAACGCGCCGAGATCGACCGCCTGGGCAAGGACCGCGACGACGAGTTCGCGATCCTGAACCGCAACATCTCGGGCCGCCTGAAGGAACTGCTGATCGGCAAGGTCGCCGTGTCGGGTCCCAAGGGCCTGTCGCGCGGCGAGATCACCGCCGACGCGCTGTCGCAGATCCAGCCGGGTCTGTGGTGGCAGATCGCTCTGGAAGACGAAAAGGCGATGGGCGAACTCGAGTCGCTGCGCCGCCTGTTCGACGAGAACCGCAAGCGCCTCGACCGTCGTTTCGAAGACAAGGTCGACAAGCTGCAGCGCGGCGACGAACTGCCTCCGGGCGTGATGAAGATGGTCAAGGTCTTCGTGGCGGTGAAGCGCAAGCTGCAGCCGGGCGACAAGATGGCCGGCCGTCACGGCAACAAGGGCGTCATCTCGCGCATCCTGCCGATCGAGGACATGCCGTTCCTCGCCGACGGCACGCACGTCGACGTCGTTTTGAACCCGCTGGGCGTGCCTTCGCGCATGAACGTCGGTCAGATCTTCGAAACCCACCTGGGCTGGGCCTGCGCCAATCTCGGCAAGCAGATCACCAACCTGATGGAAGACTGGCAGGCCGGCGGTCAGAAGCAGGCGCTCATCGACCGCCTGCGCGACATCTACGGTCCGGACGAAGAGCTGCCGGAAACCGAGGAAGAGCTGATCGAGCTGGCCAAGAACCTCGGCAAGGGCGTTCCGATCGCCACGCCGGTGTTCGACGGCGCGCGCATGAGCGACATCGAGAACCACCTCGAAATGGCCGGGGTCAACCCGTCGGGCCAGTCGATCCTGTACGACGGCCTGACCGGCGAGCAGTTCAAGCGTCCGGTCACGGTCGGCTACATCTACATGCTGAAGCTGCACCACCTGGTCGACGACAAGATCCACGCCCGTTCGATCGGTCCGTACTCGCTCGTCACGCAACAGCCGCTGGGTGGTAAGGCCCAGTTCGGCGGTCAGCGCTTCGGGGAAATGGAAGTGTGGGCTCTGGAAGCCTACGGCGCGGCCTACACCCTGCAGGAAATGCTGACGGTGAAGTCCGACGACGTGGCCGGCCGGACCAAGGTCTACGAGTCGATCGTCCGCGGCGACGACACGTTCGAAGCCGGCATCCCGGAAAGCTTCAACGTGCTGGTCAAGGAAATGCGCTCGCTCGGCCTGAACGTCGAGCTGGAGAACAGCTGAGTCGACTGAGGCTCCTCCCCCGCGATGCGGGGGAGGTGTCCCGGAGGGACGGAGGGGGCCAGTTCGGCCGATCTCCAGCTAGCCCCCTCCGACGGCTCCGCCGCCACCTCCCCCGCACGCGGGGGAGGAGCGCTCTAAAGAGAATTTTTCGCGGGAAACCCCGCAGAAGGAACCAAGATGAACCAGGAAGTCCTGAACATCTTCAATCCGGTCCAGGCCGCTCCGACCTTCGACCAGATCCGCATCTCGCTGGCCTCGCCGGAAAAGATCCGCTCGTGGTCGTTCGGCGAGATCAAGAAGCCCGAGACCATCAACTACCGCACGTTCAAGCCCGAGCGTGACGGCCTGTTCTGCGCCCGTATCTTTGGCCCGACCAAGGACTACGAATGCCTGTGCGGCAAGTACAAGCGCATGAAGTACAAGGGCATCATCTGCGAAAAGTGCGGTGTTGAAGTCACCCTGGCCCGCGTCCGTCGCGAGCGCATGGGCCACATCGAACTGGCCTCGCCGGTCGCCCACATCTGGTTCCTGAAGTCGCTGCCCTCGCGCATCGCCATGATGCTGGACATGCCGCTGAAGGACATCGAGCGCGTCCTCTACTTCGAATACTACATCGTCACCGAGCCGGGCCTGACGCCGCTGAAGCAGCACCAGCTGCTCAGCGAAGACGACTACATGCGCGCCCAGGAAGAGTACGGCGACGACAGCTTCACCGCCGAGATCGGCGCGGAAGCCATCCAGAACCTCTTGAAGGCGATCGACCTCGAAAAGGAGGCCGAGAAGCTGCGCGAGGAGCTGGCGGGCAACCCGTCGGACATGAAGCAGAAGAAGTTCTCCAAGCGCCTGAAGATCCTGGAAGCCTTCCAGGAAAGCGGCAATCGTCCGGAATGGATGATCATGACCGTGGTGCCGGTGATCCCGCCGGAACTGCGTCCGCTGGTGCCGCTGGACGGCGGCCGCTTCGCGACCTCGGACCTGAACGACCTGTATCGCCGGGTCATCAACCGTAACAACCGCCTGAAGCGCCTGATCGAGCTGCGCGCCCCCGACATCATCATCCGCAACGAAAAGCGGATGCTGCAGGAGTCGGTCGACGCCCTGTTCGACAACGGCCGTCGTGGTCGTGTCATCACCGGCGCCAACAAGCGGCCCTTGAAGTCGCTGGCCGACATGCTGAAGGGCAAGCAAGGCCGCTTCCGTCAGAACCTGCTGGGCAAGCGCGTCGACTACTCGGGCCGTTCGGTCATCGTGGTGGGTCCCGAGCTGAAGCTGCACGAGTGCGGCCTGCCCAAGAAGATGGCGCTGGAGCTGTTCAAGCCGTTCATCTACGCGCGCCTGGACGCCAAGGGCCTGTCGGGCACCGTCAAGCAGTCCAAGCGCATGGTCGAGCGCGAGCAGCCGCAGGTGTGGGACATCCTCGAAGAGGTGATCCGCGAGCACCCGGTCCTGCTGAACCGCGCGCCGACGCTTCACCGTCTGGGCATCCAGGCGTTCGAGCCGAAGCTGATCGAGGGCAAGGCCATCCAGCTGCACCCGCTGGTCTGCGCCGCGTTCAACGCCGACTTCGACGGCGACCAGATGGCCGTGCACGTCCCGCTGAGCCTGGAAGCTCAGCTGGAAGCGCGCGTCCTGATGATGTCGACCAACAACATCCTGTCGCCCGCCAACGGTCGCCCGATCATCGTGCCGTCGCAGGACATCGTCCTGGGCCTGTACTACCTGTCGGTCGCTCGCGAGGGTGAGCCGGGCGAAGGCAAGATCTTCGCCGACCTGGGCGAAATCGAAGCCGCGCTCGACGCCGGCGTCGTCACGCTGCACGCCAAGATCAAGGCGCGCTACACCGAGATGAATCCGGAAGGCGAGATGGTCCGCAAGGTCATCGACACCACGCCGGGCCGGATGAAGATCGCCGCCCTCTTGCCGCGTCACCCGCAGATCGGCCACCGCCTGATCGAAAAGGCGCTGACCAAGAAGGAAATCGGCAACCTGATCGACATCGTCTACCGCCACTGCGGTCAGAAGGCGACGGTCATCTTCGCCGACCAGGTCATGGGCCTGGGCTTCAAGGAAGCCGCCAAGGCGGGCATCTCGTTCGGTAAGGACGACATCATCATCCCGGCTCGCAAGACGCAGATCGTGGAAGAGACCCGCAAGCTGGCCGAGGAGTACGAGCAACAGTACGCCGACGGCCTGATCACCAAGGGCGAGAAGTACAACAAGGTCGTTGACGCGTGGGCCAAGGCCACCGACCGCGTCGCCGACGAGATGATGGCCGAGCTTCAGATGAAGCATCGCGACGAGAACGGTCGCGAAAAGGAAATCAACGCCATCTACATGATGGCCCACTCCGGCGCCCGGGGTTCGCAAGCCCAGATGAAGCAGCTGGGCGGCATGCGCGGCCTGATGGCCAAGCCCTCCGGCGAGATCATCGAGACCCCGATCGTCTCGAACTTCAAGGAAGGCCTGACCGTTCAGGAGTACTTCAACTCCACCCACGGCGCCCGTAAGGGTCTGGCCGACACCGCGCTGAAGACGGCCAACTCGGGTTACCTGACCCGTCGTCTGGTCGACGTCGCGCAGGACTGCATCATCGTCGAGGAAGACTGCGGCACGACCAAGGGCATCACCCTGCGCGCCGTGGTCGAGGGCGGCGACGTGCTGGTCTCGCTGGGCGCCCGCGTCCTGGGTCGTTTCACCGCCGAAGACGTCAAGGATCCGGCGACCGGCGAGCTGGTCGTGCCGGCCGACACCTATATCGACGAGAACATCGCCGACGCCATCGAGGCCGCGGTCGTTCAGTCGGTGAAGGTCCGCTCGGTCCTGACCTGCGAAGCCAAGATCGGTGTCTGCGGCGCCTGCTACGGCCGCGACCTGGCCCGCGGCACCCCGGTGAACATCGGCGAAGCGGTCGGCGTCATCGCCGCCCAGTCGATCGGTGAGCCCGGCACGCAGCTGACCATGCGGACCTTCCACATCGGCGGCACCGCCCAGGTGGCCGAGCAGTCGTTCTTCGAAGCCAGCAACGACGGTACGGTCCGCGTGATCGGTCCGACGGTCGTCGGCGCCGACGGCGCTCTGGTCATCATGAGCCGCAACACCACCGTCAGCGTGCTGGTCGACGGCAAGGAGCGCGAAACCTACAAGCCGCCGTACGGCGCCCGCCTGCGGGTCAAGGACGGCGACACGGTCAAGCGCGGCCAGCGCCTCGGCGATTGGGACCCCTACACCACCCCGATCATCACCGAAGTGGCCGGCAAGATCCGCGCCGAAGACCTGGTCGACGGCCTGTCGATCCGCGAGGAAGTCGACGAAGCCACCGGCATCGCTCAGCGCGTCGTCGCCGACTGGCGGACCTCGGCCCGCGGTTCGGACCTGCGTCCGGCCATGGGCGTGCTGTCGGAAGACGGTTCGTACAAGCGTCTGTCGAACGGCGGCGAGGCTCGTTACCTCCTGTCGGCCGGCGCCATTCTCTCCGTCGCCGACGGCGACGAGGTGAAGCCGGGTGAAGTGATCGCGCGTATCCCGACCGAAGGCGCCAAGACCCGGGACATCACCGGTGGTCTGCCGCGCGTCGCCGAGCTCTTCGAAGCCCGCCGTCCGAAGGACTGCGCGGTCATCGCGGAAATGGACGGCCGTGTCGAATTCGGCAAGGATTACAAGAACAAGCGCCGGATCAAGATCACGCCGGACGTCGACGCCGACGGCAACCAGCCCGAAGCGGTCGAGTTCCTGATCCCGAAGGGCAAGCACATCGCCGTCCACGACGGCGACTACATCACCAAGGGCGAGTACATCATCGACGGCAACCCGGATCCGCACGACATCCTGCGCATCCTGGGCGTCGAGGCCCTGGCCAACTTCCTCGTCGACGAGATCCAAGAGGTCTATCGTCTGCAGGGCGTGCCGATCAACGACAAGCACATCGAGACGATCGTTCGTCAGATGCTGCAGAAGGTCGAGATCCTCGAGCCCGGCGACACCGGCCTGATCAAGGGTGACCACCTTGATAAGCCGGAGTTCGACAAGGAACAGGAAAAGGCGATCGCCCGCGGCGGCCGTCCGGCTGTGACCCAGCCGGTGCTGCTGGGCATCACCAAGGCCTCGCTGCAGACCAAGAGCTTCATCTCGGCCGCCTCGTTCCAGGAAACGACGCGCGTCCTGACCGAAGCCTCGGTGCACGGCAAGACCGACACCCTGGAAGGCCTGAAGGAAAACGTGATCGTGGGTCGTCTGATCCCGGCGGGCACGGGCTCCTACCTGCGCAGCCTGCAACGCGTCGCCGCCAAGCGCGACGAACAGCTGGCCCAGCAGCGCGAGGAAGCGATGGAGCCGCTGCCGGCCGAGATCGCCACCGCGGACGCCGAATAGGCGTCCGCGCCTCTCGGAACTCGGATGCCGCAAGGCATCCGGGGGACGCCGAATAGGCGTCCGCGCCTCTCGGAAACTCGGATGCCGAAAGGCATCCGGGGGACGCCGAATAGGCGTCGGCGCCTCTCGGAACTCGGATGCCGAAAGGCGTCCGGGGGACGCCGAATAGGCGTCGTCGCCTGAGTGACTACGGAAAGGCCCGGGAGCGATCCCGGGCCTTTGTCGTTGGGGGTGCTGGAACACCCTCTCCCGCTGGGAGAGGGCGAGGGGAAGCGAGCCTACGGCGCGATCAGCGGGTGTCCGCGCCTTCTCCCGGAGAGGGGAGCCATCCTTACATCTCACGGCCGGCCCCGCCTCGCGGACTCCCTAGGACCGCTAACCCGCCAGAGTCGACGTTGACGAGCCTTCCTTCGGGCTATCCCGGCAGAGCGTAATGCTCTTCCGCCAGCCGCTTGCGAATAACCTTCTTGTCGATCTTCCCCGTCGCGCCCAGCGGGATGTCCTCGACGAACAGCACGTCGTCGGGGGTCCACCACTTGGCGATCTTGCCTTGCAGGAAGTCGAGGAACTCGATGCGCGTCGCGGTCTCGCCGGGCTTCAGCTTGATCAGCAGCACGGGGCGCTCGTCCCACTTGGGGTGGGGCACGCCGACCACGGCGGCGAGGGCGGCCTTCGGGTGGCCGACGGCGATGTTCTCGATCTCGATCGTGCTGATCCACTCGCCGCCCGACTTGACCACGTCCTTGGCCCGGTCGGTGATCTGCATGAAGCCTTCGGGATCGATCGTGGCGACGTCGCCGGTGTCGAAATAGCCCTCGTCATCCAGGATGTTCCCGCCCGCGCCCTTGAAGTACTCGCCCGCGATGATCGGGCCGCGGATCTTCAGGTGGCCGAAGGCCTTGCCGTCGTGGGGCAGGGGCTTGTCGTCGTCGTCCTTCAGGCAGATCTCGACGCCCAGCGGCGGGCGACCCTGCTTCAGGCGCCAGGGCATCTGCTCATCGTAGGGGAGCTTGCTGAGCGCCTCGGTCATCACCGACAGGGTGCCGACCGGCGAGGTCTCGGTCATGCCCCAGGCGTGCACGACCTCGACGCCGTAATTGTCGTGGAAGGCGCGGATGATGCTCTCGGGGCAGGCCGCCCCGCCGATCACCACCTTCTTCAGGGTGGTGATCTTGCCGTTGGTGCTTTCGAGGTGATGCAGCAGCATCTGCCAGACGGTGGGCACGGCGGCCGAGAAGGTGACGCCCTCGGTTTCCAGCAGCTCGTGGATCGAGGCGCCGTCCATCTTGGCGCCGGGCATGACCATCTTGGCCCCGGTCCCCGGCGCGGAGAAGGTCACGCCCCAGGCGTTGGCGTGGAACATCGGCACCACCGGCAGCACCACGTCCTTCTGCGACAGGCCCATCACGTCGGGCTGCAGGGTGATGAAGGTGTGCAGGAAGTTCGAGCGGTGCGAGTAGAGCACGCCCTTGGGATCGCCCGTCGTGCCCGAGGTGTAGCAGAGGCCCGCGGCGGTATCCTCCGGGAAGCCGCCCCAGGCGACGTCGGGCGAGTGCTGCTCGACCAGATCCTCGTAGCACAGCAGGCCCTTGAAGCCGGGCGCGTCGCCGGCCGGGGTGAAGTCGGCCGGCATGTGGTCGCGGTCGGTGAACACCACCACGTGCTCGACGCTGGGGATGTGATGCAGGATCTGCTTGAGAATCGGCAGGAAGGTCAGGTCGGTGAAGATCATCCGGTCGCCGGCGTGGTCGGCGATCCAGGCGATCTGCTCGGGGAACAGGCGCGGATTGAGGGTGTGGCAGATCATGCCGACGCCCATGATCCCGTACCAGGCCTCCATGTGCCGGCCGGTGTTCCAGGCCAGGGTCCCGATGCGGTCGCCGGGATTCATGCCTAGGGCCAGCAACGCGTTCGACACCCGCTTGGCGCGGTCGCGCATCTGGCCGTAGGTGGTGCGCACGATCGGCCCCTCGACGGACCGGCTGACCACCTCGCGATCGGCGTGCCAGCGCGCCGCGTGGTCCATGATCTTGTCGAGGGTCAGCGCCCCATGCTGCATCAGCCCATACATCGGCTGTTTCTCTCCCGGTTGATTATCGTTGTTCAGGAGAAGCTAGAGGGACGCGCGCCATTGTGCAATGCGGCGCCACTGTAGGACGAGGGGCCGTCATCCCCGCGAGCTGGCCGACTGTTGGCCGTCGCCTTGGCCGGCCGCCTAGGGGCGCGGCTCGTGGGCCGGCTCGACCTCGTCCTTCAGCGCCTCGCGTTTGGCGTCATAGCCGTCGGGATCGTCGTACAGCGTCTTGGCCGCCTTCTCCGAGACCGGGTCGTTGGCGCGGTTGCGGGTCCTGTACTGGATCACCCCGTAGATCAGGGCCAGAAGCAGCAGGACGGTGCCCACGCCCCAGAGCAGTTCGGGCTGGAACATCGCCGCCTCCTACCGCTTGTCGTCGACGTGCTCGGGCTTGCCCTTGCGCTTGGTGTGGGCGAACTCCTCGAGCTCCTTCTCGCTCATCGACATCATCGACTTCGACGCGCCCTTGAGCTCGCTCTTGGGCGTCTCGCCGCGCTTGGCGGAGAGGGCGGCGCCGGCGGCCTTTTGCTGGGCGGCGGACTTGGCGGGCATGGGATCCTCCTGGGCTTTGTGCGGTCACACACGCCTGTCCAACGCGCCGTCATCAGGTCCGTTCTGCGAATTATCGCGTGGCGGTCTCGCGCTCGGTACGGGGGAAAGCTTTTGTTAACCAACGCATGGCGAGGTCTATCTTCAGTTGAGCGGCTCGATTTGAGTTGAGTTGCGTGGGAGTCCCCCTGTGCGTGCAGTCTTCATCAAGGGGGGGTCTCAATACGACGCCACCCGTCTGTTCATCGACGAAATGGCCGCTGCGTTCCGCCGGCGAGGACACGAAACGACTGTCATCGACGGTGTGGTCGATGCGGACCTGAGAGACGTGTTCGCCGCCGCGGCGGCTCAGGGGCAAACCGACCTCGTCTATACGATTAGCCTGTTCGGCGACTTCCGCGACGAACGCGGGCGTTCGGTCGCCCAGATCTTCAACGCGCCGCATGTGCTGCAGTACGTCGACTATCCTTTGACCCACCTGAACACGTTGACGGACACCGCGCCCGAGACGGCGCTCCTGACGGTGGATCCGACCCATATTGACGCTGTGCGGTCGACGTTCGGGGAGGACCACGTCGCCCACCTCGCCTTCTGTCCACACGCCGGTGTCGGCGAACCCGTAGAACTGGACGCCGATCCCGACGCCTTCGCCGCGCGGCGGCCCCTACCGATCCTGTTTCCCGCGTCGTTCTACAAGCTGGGGGCCCCGACGTGGGCGGCCGAAGGTCCCGACATCACCCGCATCTTCGACAGCGCGCTCGAAATCGCCCTCGGCGCCGAGTTCATTCCCGCCTTGGACGCCGTCGACCAAGTCCTGCGCGGGATGGGCCAGGATCCCGCCGACCCGCGCTACGAAATGCTTCGGCGCTATTCGTTCATGGTGCATGAGCACGTCCGCAAAGTCCGGCGCATGCAACTGCTGGAGGCCGCCGGAAAGGCGGGCTTGCCGGTGTTCTGCGCGGGATTCGGCTACGACGCGTGGATCGAGAAGTATCCGAGCCTTCGCCTGGCGCCGGCCATGAGCCTGACCGACGTGGCCGAGTTCATGGGGCGGTCTCGGGTGGTGCTCAACGCCAACGCCAACTTCGGGTTCGGCTCGCATGAGCGGCCGCTGACGGCGATGCTGGCGGGCGCGGCCGTGGCCTCCGACCATAGCGCCTGGTGGGCCGAGCAATTCGTCGAGGACGAGGACCTTCTGCTCTACCGCTGGCGCGACCTGGACGCGGGCGTGGCGCGCATCGCCGCCCTGGCCGAGGATCCCGAGGCCGCCTGGCGGATGGGGCGCAACGCCCAGGCCAAGGCCGCGGCCGGCCACCGCTTCGACAACCGCGTCGACACGGTGATCAACGCCGCCGCCGCCATCCAGGCGCGCCAGCTATGCGACCGATTGATGCGGCCTTCCCATATGACAGCGGTTTCGCACTGATCTTAATCAGTTTTCAGCCGCCTTCCCGCTGCGCGGCCTCGCCGAGCTGGTCCAGCGGTTCCGCGTCGGCAGGGCGTGGCGGTTCAGACGCGGCGGGCGGCTTAGAGCCGCCCCAGCCCCTCGACCAACGCGTCGAACGCCGCGCGATAGCGGGCGACGCCGCGCAGGTCCTCGTGCATCACCACCCATAGCGGCAGCTCGAAACTGAAAAGATCGGGCGTGACGCGGACCAGGGCCGGGTCGTGTCTGGCGATCTCGACCTGGCAGACGCCGACGCCGTAGCCCGCTCGGATCGCGGCCAGCTGGGCTAGGTCGCTGTCGGTGCGCAGGGAAAAGGCCTCACGGGTCAGTCCGGGCATGCGGCCCAGCACCGCCCGCACCGCCGGCGTCTCGGTGTCCACGCCGATCAGGTCATGGGTCAGCAGGTCGTTCGCCGTGGTCGGAACCCCGCGCGCCGCCAGATAGTCGCGGTGGGCGTGGAAGCCCAGGGTGACCGCCCCGACCTTGCGCGCGACCAGGGCCTGCTGGGTCGGCTCGACCATCCGCACCGCGATGTCGGCCTGGCGCTGCAAGAGGTCGCTGACCGCGTTGGAGAGGACCAACTCGATCGCCAAGGCGGGATGATCCCCGCGCAGCGCGGCCAGGATCGGCGGCAGGTGTACGGCGCCGACCACCTCGCTGGCGGTGATCCGCACGGTTCCGGCGACATCCTCGCTCCCCGACGCCGCCCGAAGCAGGGCGGCCGAGGTGGCGATCAGGCTTTCGGCGTGGCCGCGCAGAGCCAAACCCCGGTCCGTGGGCGACAGGCCTCTCTGCGAGCGGACGAACAGCTTGCCGCCGACCGCCGCCTCCAGGGCGTCGATGTGGCGGGCGACACTGGGCTGGGTCATGCCCAGGGCCCGCGCCGCCCCCGACAGCGAGCCCTCGCGCAGCACGAAGGCGAACGTGCGGAAGAGGTCCCAGCTCGGATCGGTGCTCATCTATTTACGTATAGCTGGCCCAGAATGATATTCAATTTATGAATGGTGGGCTCGCCGTCATCTTGGCCTCACGCAAATGGAGGCGAACATGAACGGCAAGACGGCTTTGGTGCTCGGGGCGACGGGCGGGATCGGCGGGGAAGCGGCGCGGCGGCTGCTGGCCGGCGGCTGGCGGGTGCGGGCCTTGGTCCGCGGCGTCGAGGCGGTCGCGCGGCTGCCGGGGATCGACTGCCGGCTCGGCGACGCCATGGTCCGCCAGGACGTGGTCGAGGCCGCCGAGGGCGCCAGCGTGATCGTCCACGCGGTCAATCCGCCGGGCTATCGCAACTGGGCGGGACTGGTGCTGCCGATGATCGACAACACCCTGGCCGCCGCTCGCACCCATGGCGCTCGCGTCGTTTTGCCGGGCACGGTCTACAACTATGGCCCCGACGCCTTCCCGCTGATCGGCGAGGACGCGCCCCAGGCCCCGACCACCCGCAAGGGCGCCATCCGCGTCGAGCTGGAGCGCCGGCTGCAAGCCGCCGCCGAAGCGGGGGAGGCGAGGGCGCTGATCGTGCGCGCCGGAGACTTCTTCGGGCCGCGCGCCGCCAACAACTGGTTCAGCCAGGGGATCGTCGCGCCGGGCGCGCGGCCCAAGGCGATCCAGGATCCGAACACCCCCGGCGTCGGCCACCAGTGGGCCTATCTGCCCGACGTCGCCGAGACCATGGTCCAGCTGATCGAGCGGGACGACCTGGAGGACTTCGCCCGCTTCCACATGGCCGGCCATTGGGACCCGGACGGGACGGCGATGATCGCGGCGGTCGTCCGGGCGCTGGGCGCCCCGGCCGTTCGGGTCAAGCCGCTGCCTTGGGCGGTCCTGCGCCTGGCGGGGCTGTTCGCCGAGACGCCTCGAGAGCTGTTGGAGATGCGCTACCTGTGGAAACAGCCGGTGCGGCTGGACGGGGCCAAGCTGGCGGCTCGGTTGGGCGGGGAGCCGCATACGCCTCTGGATGGGGCGGTGCGCGAGACGTTGCGAGGGATGGGGTGTCTGTGAAGGGGCAAGGTCCGCTGAGGGGGTGAGCGGATTTCGCTTCCTTCTCCCCTTGCGGGAGAAGGTGTCAGCGAAGCTGACGGATGAGGGGTT
>NZ_LSJA01000071.1 GCF_001556515.1 Caulobacter sp. CCH9-E1
CTACCCCGCCCGCCCGATCCGCTTGATTTCCCAGTCCAGCTGGACGCCGGTCTTGGCCTTGACGTCGGCGCGGACGGCCTCGCCGAGACCCTCCAGGTCGGCCGCCGTCGCCTCGCCGGTGTTGATCAGGAAGTTGCTATGCAGCGGCGAGAACATCGCGCCGCCAAACGGCTTGCCGCGCCAGCCGGCCTCGTCGACCAGCTTCCACGACGAATGACCCGGCGGGTTCTTGAAGGTCGAGCCGCCGGTCTTTTCGCGGATCGGCTGGGTGGTCTCGCGGCGGGCGGTGATCTGCGCCATGCGCTCCTTGATCGCCTCAGGCGCGTCGGCGGTCCCTTCGAAGATCGCGTCGAGCACGATCACGGTCTCGCCGTCCTGCAAGGCGCTGTGGCGATAGGTGTAGTGGAGATCTCCGACGGAGAGCTCGCGCACGGCGCCGGCGCGGTCCATCACGCGGACCGACTTCACGACATTGACCGTCTCGGAGCCATAGCAGCCGGCGTTCATGATCACCGCGCCGCCGATCGTGCCAGGGATGCCGGCGTAGAACTCCAGCCCGGCGATCCCGGCTTCCGCCGCCTTGCGGGCCAGGATGGCGTCAGGGACGGCCGAGCCGGCCTTGATGCGGTTGTCGCCCAGCGCCTCGACCGTATTGAAGCCCTTGCCCAGGCGGATGATCACGCCGTCGACGCCGGCGTCGCGGACCAGCAGGTTGCTGCCCACGCCGATCGCCATGACCGGAACCGAGGGATCCAGCGCTTTCAGAAAGTCAGACAGGTCCTGCTCGTCGGCCGGCAGGAACACCACGTCGGCCGGACCGCCGACCCGGAACCAGGTGAACGGCGCCAGCGGCTCGTCGATCAGCAGCTTGCCGCGGACGGTCGGGAGTTGGGTCTTCCAGGTCATCGGTACGTCTCCCCTTCTCCCCTTGTGGGAGAAGGTGTCAGCCGCTGGCTGACGGATGAGGGGTTTCTCGGCGCCGCCAAACGACCCCTCCTCCGGCCGCTGCGCGGCCACCTTCTCCCACAAGGGGAGAAGGGAGGGACCGAAGGAAGCTTCACTTGGTCAAAGCCTCGAGCTGCCCCGGCAGCGCATACGCCCAGGTGGTGATGTCGCCGGCGCCCAGCAGCACGACGAGGTCGCCGCTGGTCGCCTCGGCGGCGATCAGGCGCGGCAGGGCCGTCGGGCTTTCCAGCGGGATGGCGCGGCGGTGGCCGAACTTCTTGAGACCTTCCACCAGGGCGTCGCGGCTGACGCCCTCGATCGGCTGCTCGCCAGCCGAATAGACGTCGGCCACGATCACCGTGTCGGCGTCGTTGAAGCAGCTGGAGAACTCGGTCATCAGGTCGCGCAGGCGCGTGTAGCGGTGCGGCTGGACCACGGCGATCACCTTGCCGGTCGACACGGCGCGGGCGGCCTTCAGCACGGCGGCGATCTCGACCGGGTGGTGGCCGTAGTCGTCGACCACGCGGATCCCATTGGCGACGCCGGTGGTGGTGAAGCGGCGCTTGACCCCGCCAAAGCCGGCCAGCCCCTTGCGGATCGCCTCGGCGTCGACCCCCAGCTCGCGCGCCACGGCGACGGCGGCGGCGGCGTTCAGCACGTTGTGGTGGCCGGCCATCGGCATCTTCAGGCCGTCATAGCGGACGACCTCGCCGTCGCGCGGCGAAACCACGATGTCGAACTTGGCGCCGTCGGGGCCCATCTCGATGTTGGAGACCCGCACCTCGGCCTGTGGGTTGGTGCCGTAGGTGACCAGGCGGCGGTTCTCGATCCGCGAGGTCAGGGCCTGCACTTCCGGGTGGTCGATGCAGACGGCGGCGAAGCCGTAGAACGGGATGTTCTGGATGAAGTCCTGGAAGCCCTTCTTCACCGCGTCGAAGTCGCCCCAGTGGTCCAGGTGCTCGGCGTCGATGTTGGTGACGATGGCGACGGTCGACTTCAGGCGCAGGAACGAGCCGTCGCTCTCGTCGGCCTCGACCACGATCCAGTCGCCCTCGCCGACCTTGGCGTTGGTGCCGTAGGCGTTGATGATGCCGCCGTTAACGACGGTGGGGTCCAGACCGCCGGCGTCCAGCAGGGTGGCGACCATCGAGGTCGTCGTCGTCTTGCCGTGCGTGCCGCCCACGGCCACCGAGAACTGCAGGCGCATCAACTCGGCCAGCATCTCGGCCCGGCGGACCAGCGGCAGGCGCTTGTCGCGGCCGGCGACCATCTCGGGGTTATCGGCCTTCACGGCCGTCGAATAGACGATGGCCGAAGCGCCCTCGACGTGGGCGGCGTCATGGCCGATGAAGATGCGCGCGCCCAGCTTTTCGAGCCGCTCGGTGTTGGCGCTGGCCTTGGCGTCGCTGCCCTGAACGGTGTAGCCAATACGCAGCATGATCTCGGCGATGCCGGACATGCCAATGCCGCCGATGCCGATGAAGTGCACGGGGCCGAGTTCGAAGGGGACGGGGCGTCGACGCTGGATCATGACGAGCCGATTAGACCAATTCCGCGCGGCGCGAAACGCCCTCATGGCCTTCTGTTTGTGGACGGGGCCGGTGACAGCCCAAACCCCATCCGCGGCGCCCTCCCCTTCAGCGCCGCTTGAGCTTCGGCTAGCGGACGTGGGGCGCTTCGCGACCTTCGTCGACATGGGCGGCGTCCAGTGGACGGGCCGCGTGGCCAAGCTTCGCGTGCTGCAGGTCGCCGAGGGCGGCTTCAAGGCGGGGACGGAAGAGTTCTGGGGCGGCTGGCGTCACGAGGTCATTGACTGCGACGCCCGCACGATCGCCCACGCGGGCTTTTCCAGCATCCGGGCGGGCGGCCGCGAGGGTCCGCTGACCGGCGACCAGCGTCCGGCCCAGCCCTTGCCGGCGGGCGGCGCGGACGAGGCCGCCGCCAAGGTGGTCTGCGACGGCTGGCGGCCGTTCGCCAAGGTCCCGGTCGCGACCAGCGTCGAGCAGGCGGTCGACCTTGGCCGGCCGCTGATCGAAACCGGCGCCGAGCCCTGAGCAGAATGGGCCCTGAACATGAAAAAGCCCCCGCCGGCGGTCCCGGGCGGGGGCTCTTTAGTCTTGCGACCTAAGCGAGGCTTACGCGCCGCCCGGGAAGCGGAACGGAACCTTCACCGAACCGGTCTTGGCGCCCATCGGCAGCTTTTCAGCGATGCACATGGCGGCCTTGTCGA
>NZ_LSJA01000072.1 GCF_001556515.1 Caulobacter sp. CCH9-E1
GGAATTTCAGAGGCTTACTGAGCCCGCCCAGTCGCAGTCAATTCGAGCACCGACATCATAGCGCAAGCGGCGATGGTTCGCGAGAGCTTCGGCGCCACGGAGGGCGAAAGTCGCGACGTCTAACGCTGGTCCTAGGGATAGCATCGGAAATGGCGAAAAGCGGTCTTCGAACTTGCCGTCTGACCACAGCTCAACCCATTTCCGCAGGCGCTGGGCTTCGCTCGCCGCCGGCGTGACGGGATCTTCGCCGTGGACCACTCGCGTCGTGGGAGTTGCGGACTCAGGTCAATAGGCCGGAGCAAGTCCAGCTAGCTAAACATTAGGCCGCAACCCAGATCGGGCCGATGACTGCGCTTCCGACGTTACCGCTCTGCGGGTCGAGAACTATCGTCTGTTCCCAGGCGCCCCGCCGGGTTCCGGCATTGACTTTCGCTTCGCGGAAGGCTCGTCGCTCATTGCGAGTATCAACGGGCTCGGCAAGGCGCTTTGCCGGCTGATCGCGTTCAGCAGGTCGTCCGTTGGTGTCGACACATCCTGGAGGACCCCACAGCAGTCACAAATCAGGAAGGACGCCGTGTGGCCGTCATCCTCGCCGCGGCAGGCGACGTAGGCGTCAATGCTGGACCGGAGCTTTCGATCGCTGCATCGCAGCTCCGGCGGCGTGCGTGGTCGTGGCTCAGGCGTGGAGTATCTGTCCCATAGCCCCTCCCGATGTGTGCGTACTCAGCTAAGCTGAGTCCCCCACATACACCGGGACCAGACATCTAAGCGGCACAATATACGACGCGCATGGCCCCTTCCCTTCTTAGGGCGAACCCACAAGACGGACTAGTGGCGCAATGTCGCCTTGCAATCCAGGAAGCGCTCGGCTAGGTAGCGCGGATCGGGGGTTTTCCGTGCTATCGTCAACGCGCCTAGTGTCCGTGCGGAATGTGCTGGTCATCATTTTGATGGCCCTTAGCGCAGTTGTCGCCGTGCAACGGTCGCAGTCGATGATCAACGATATTCAGCACGGATTGTCGATTGACCATCCAGCGCCCGTATCTGAGTTCGCAAGCGCTTCAGACGATCACGGCTTGAATCATGATCGCGCCGCTCCGGATAGCGAAGACGGCCGCTCTGGTGACCACGATCCGGGGTCGCACCACCACCACGCGGAAGGTCCGCAGGTGGCTCACATCGCGACGGCGACGCTCGATGCCGTCGTACAGATGCGATCTGCAGCCGTGTTCGCCCAAGCGAACGACGGCGCGCCGCCATCCCTAACCTTTGGCCTGAAGCGGCCTCCGAAAGCTCGAAGCAACAAAGCCTAAGCAGCGCGGTGATCCGGCCGCGCGCCTGATCAACACCTTCGAGAAATCTCATGACCAAATTTCGTGTAGGTCGCGCGTCTGCGCGGCCGGGCTTGGCGTTGGCGGCGAGTCTTGTCCTGTCCTTGACAGCAGAATCCTCGGCGTTCGCACAGCCATTTCCAGCTCGACCTCCATCTCCATCCCCATCTCCATCGCCTGCGGTCGCACCGAACCTGAACCTTGCTGAGGCGCTTTCCCTGGCCAGCGCTGCGGATCCCGCGGTGTCAGGCTGGGAGGCGCGCCTCGCCGCGGCCGAGGCGAACATCCGCCAGGCCGGCGTCAAGCCAAACCCGTCACTCGGATTCGAGACGGAGAACTTCGCCGGGAGCGGCCCCTACTCCATGCTGGGCGGCAGCCAGACGACCCTCAGCTATCAGCAAGTCCTCGAGCGAGGCGGCAAGCGCGAGGCGCGCGTGGGTTTAGCCAGAGCAAGCGCCGAGGTCACTCGCCGCCGCCGCGATGTCCGCCGCCTCGATCTTCTGCGAGATGTCCAGGTGGCCTACGCCGATGCGCTCGCCGCAGAGGCGGACTTGCTGATCGCAGAAGCCCGGCTGATCGCCGCGCGCAGCGCTCAGACCGACGTCGATCGCCGCGTGCGCGCTGCCCGTGACCCGCTCTTCGCCGGATCGCGCGCCGAGTCCATCGCGGCGCAGGCCGAGGTCGAACGCGATCAGGCGCGGGTGGCGGCGCAGAACGCGCGAGCGGTGCTAGCCCGCTTCTGGGGAGGTTCGCCGGACTTCACGCTCAACTTGGAGACCTTCTTCTCCGTGACGCCGCCTTCAGCGCCCGGGTCCGTCGCTACAGCGGATCTCGCGCTGTTGGAGTCCGAACGCGAGGTGGCCGCCGCCAACATACGGATCGAGCGGTCCCGCTCGGTCGTGGACCCCACCGTGCGGGCCGGCGTCCGTTACTTCGGCGACGGGCGAGACGTGGCCTTTGTCGTAGGCGGCGCCATCCCGCTGCGGCTGTACGACACCAACAAAGCGGGGGTCGAGCGGGCACTTTCCGAGCGCAATGCGGCCGAAGCAGACCTCGCGGCGGAGCGTATTGTGCGCCAGCGCGAGATCGCGCGCTTGACGGCGAGGCTGGCCGCCTCGGCCATGGAGTCCGAACGGCTGCGGGCTGAGGTCATTCCGAGCGCCATTCGGGCTGTCGAGCAGGTTCGCGAAGGCTTCAATCGGGGCGGCTTCCAGTACCTCAATGTGGCCGAGGCCGAACGGGCCCTGGCGGATGCGCGAGCCCGCCGAGTCGTCGTCTTACGGCAGTTTCATACCGATCAGGCGGCGCTCGACCGTCTCACCGGGCGCCACATGGCGCTCGCTTCCTCCAACCTGAACGCGGAGCGTCGCTGATGCACGCCACCCTGATCCGCCGGCGCACGCGCCTGTCCGCCGTCCTCCTCCTCGCCACGGCGCTTGCCGCTTGTGGCCAGTCCGCCAGCAAAGCTCCGGAGGCGGAGAAAGCTGAGGCCGCCGCAGCCGATTATGAGCGCGGCCCTCACCGCGGCCGCATGCTGCGAAGTGGTGACTTCGCCCTGGAGATCACCTTGTACGAAGAAGGACCTGCGCCGCTGTTCCGGCTGTATCCCTACCTCAAGGACAAGCCAGTTGACCCAAAGCAGGTGCAGGCGAGCATCGCCCTCACCCGCCTTGGCCCAAAAGTCGATCGCTTCACCTTCACACCTGAGGCGGACTATCTGACGAGTCCGTCCATCGTCCGCGAGCCGCACTCGTTCGACGTCAGCGTGGCCGCGACCCAAGGCGGCCAGCAGCACAAGTGGACCTATGCTTCATATGAGGGGCGCACGACCATCACCGCGGACGCTGCGCGCGCCGGCGGTGTGACGACAGAGCGCGCGGGTCCAGGGCAGATCGGCGAGTCGCTACCACTCAATGGGCGTATCGAGATTACGCCGGAAGGGCGAAGCGATGTGATCGCGCGCTACCCCGGGCGCGTCGTCTCGATGAACGCCGAGCTCGGGCAGCGGGTCCGACGGGGGCAGGTGCTGGCGCGGGTTGAATCAAGTGACAGCCTGCAAACCTACTCGGTTGCCGCGCCGATCTCAGGCGTGATTGTCGAGAAGAACGTGACAGTCGGCGGGGTCACGGGGTCGGAGGCGATGCTCGTCGTGGCCGACCCGACGAAACTGCATGCCGAGTTCTTCCTCTACCCGCGGGATGCGGAGCGCGTGCGCGTGCGTCAGGCGGTGGAGGTCACCAGTCTGGCCGGCGATCACCGCTTGACCAGCCGCATCGAAGCGATCCTTCCGACGGCGGACCTGACCAACCAGACCCTGGTCGCCCACGTGCCGATCACCGGATCGGTCGATGTCTGGCGACCCGGCTTGGGCGTGAAGGGAACGGTGCAGACCGGCGCGACCGCGGCGCCGCTGGCGGTGCGGACAAAGGCCATCCAGCCGTTCCGAGACTTCGAGGTGGTCTACGCCAAGGTCGGAAATACCTACGAGGTGCGGATGCTGGAGATCGGCCGCCGTACGCCTGAATGGACCGAGGTCCTGGGGGGCCTCGAGCCGGGGACTGAATATGTAGTCGACGGCGCCTTCCTCATCCGCGCGGACATCGACAAGTCCGGCGCGAGCCACGATCACTAGGAGCGCATACTCATGCTTGAACGCATCATCGCGCTCTCGATCCGTTACCGCTGGGTCGTGCTGGCGATCGCCCTGATCTCTTCGGTGATCGGTGTCTGGAGCTTCCAGCGCCTGCCGATCGACGCCACGCCGGACATCACCAATGTCCAGATCCAGATCAATTCGGAAGCGCCCGGATACTCTCCTCTTGAGGCGGAGCAGCGCATCACCTTCCCGGTGGAGACGGCCATCGCAGGCGTGCCGGGCCTGCAATACACACGGTCGGTTTCTCGCTACGGGCTATCGCAGGTGACCGTCGTCTTCGAGGATGGCACCGACATCTATCGCGCACGCCAGTTGGTCAACGAGCGCCTGCAGACGGCGCTCTCTCAACTCCCCGCAGGGATCTCCCCCGAGCTCGGGCCGATCGCCACCGGCCTCGGCGAAATCTTCATGTATACGATCGAGGCGAAGCCTGGGGCCCGCAAGCCGGACGGGAAGGCCTACACGCCCGAGGATCTGCGGACGTTGCAGGACTGGGTGATCCGCCCGCAGCTGCGCAACACGCCCGGCGTCACCGAAGTCAACACGATCGGCGGGTTCGAGCGGCAGTATCATGTCACGCCGCGCCCTGAGCGACTGGCCGCCTTCGGGGTCACGATGGCGGACGTCGTGGAGGCGCTGGGACGCAACAACGCCAACGTCGGCGCGGGCTATGTCGAGCGCTACGGCGAGCAGTACCTGATCCGAGTCCCGGGCCAGGCTTCGACGACGGAGGACCTGTCCGCCATCGTCATCGCCACGCGCGGCGGTGTGCCGATCCGCGTGGCGGAAGTCGCCGATGTCGGAATGGGCGAGGAACTTCGGACGGGCGCCGCCACCGAGAATGGCCGTGAGACCGTGCTGGCCACGGTTCTCATGCTGGCGGGCGAGAACAGCCGGGTGGTCGCGCAGGCGGCGGCCAAGAGCCTGACTGAAGCGTCGCGCGCCCTTCCGGACGGCGTCATCGCATCTCCGGTCTACGACCGAACGGACCTGGTCGAGCGCGCGATCGGTACGGTGGAGAAGAACCTGGTCGAAGGCGCGCTGCTCGTCATCGTTGTCCTCTTCTTGCTGCTCGGGAACTTCCGGGCGGCGCTGATCACCGCCGCGGTCATCCCGATCACCATGCTCATGACCATCACCGGCATGGTGCAGGCGGGAGTTTCGGGCAACCTCATGAGCCTGGGGGCCCTGGACTTCGGGCTGATCGTCGATGGCGCGGTGATCATTGTCGAGAACTGCCTGCGCCGGTTCGCCGAGGCGCAGCATGAGCGCGGGCGTCTGCTCACCCGGGACGAGCGATTCTCGCTCGCCGCGGCCGCCTCTAGCGAGGTGATCCGCCCCTCGCTGTTCGGGGTGCTGATCATCACCCTCGTCTATGTTCCCATCTTCGCCCTCACCGGTGTTGAGGGAAAGACGTTCCATCCGATGGCGATCACCGTGGTGATTGCTCTGACCGGAGCGCTCCTCCTGTCGCTGACCTTCGTCCCCGCCGCGGTCGCCATGTTCGTGACGGGCAAGGTGCAGGAGAAGGACAGCCCGCTCATGCGATGGTCGCGGGCGGGGTACGAGCCTGCCCTCGACTTCGCGTTGCGGGCGCGGACGCTGATGGTCGTCGCCGCGGTGGCGCTGGTCGGCCTCGCTGGTTTCGGCGCCTCGCGAATGGGCTCGGAGTTTGTGCCGAGCCTCGACGAGGGCGACATCGCGATGCACGCCCTTCGCATCCCGGGCACCAGCCTCAGCCAGGCGATCCAGATGCAGACCGCCCTGGAGGCGCGGATTGCCAAGTTCCCCGAGGTGGAGCGGGTGGTCGCGAAGATCGGCACGTCCGCGGTGGCGACGGACCCGGTTCCGCCCTCGGTCGCGGACACCTTCATCCTGCTGAAGGACCGCAAGGATTGGCCGGATCCGAGAAAGCCGAAGGACCAGCTCGTGCGCGAACTTGAAGCCGCGGTGCAGACGGTGCCGGGCAGCAAGTATGAGTTCACTCAGCCCATCCAGATGCGCTTCAACGAACTGCTCTCAGGCGTCCGCGCAGACGTCGCGATCAAGGTGTTCGGCGACGATCTAGAGGAGTTGGTGCGGCTCGGATCGCAGATCGAGGACATCGTCGGGACGGTGCCCGGCACAGCGGGTGCGCAGTCGGAACAGGTGACGGGCTTGCCCGTGCTGCAGATCAAACCAGACCGGCAAGCGATAGCCCGTCTGGGACTAAGCATCGATGACGTCCAGCAGGTGATCTCCACCTCGATGGGCGGCACGATCGCCGGCCAGGTCTTCGAGGGCGACCGGCGCTTCAACATCGTCGTGCGGCTGCCAGAGGACCTGCGCTCCGACACCGACGCCATCGGTCGTATCCAGGTTCCGCTTCCGGCCGCCGAAGGCCAGTCGCGCGGCTTCGTCCCGCTGAGCGAGATCGCGACGATCAGCCTTGAGAAGGGGCCCAACCAGATCAGCCGCGAGAACGGCAAGCGGCGCATCGTCGTCACATCGAACGTGCGGGGCCGGGATCTTGGCTCCTTCATCGGTGACGTTCGCCAGCGCGTTGAGAGCGAGGTCCAGCTGCCGGCCGGCTACTGGGTCACTTACGGCGGCACCTTCGAGCAGCTGATCTCGGCGGCCAAGCGGCTGCAACTCGTCGTGCCGGCGGTCCTCGCGCTGATCTTCGCCCTGCTGTTCGCCCTGTTCCGGTCCTGGCGGGACAGCGCCATCGTCTTCTCCGGCGTGCCCCTGGCGCTCACCGGCGGCGTGGCGGCTCTGCTGCTTCGCGGCTTGCCGATGTCGATCTCCGCGGGGGTGGGGTTCATCGCCCTGTCCGGCGTCGCGGTGCTGAACGGCGTCGTCATGGTCAGCTTCATTCGCGGGCTCATCGAAGAAGGCAGGCCGGTACGCGACGCCATTCGCGAGGGCGCCCTGACCCGCCTTCGACCGGTGCTGATGACGGCGCTGGTGGCGAGCCTGGGCTTTGTGCCGATGGCGCTGAACGTCGGGGCCGGCGCAGAGGTGCAGCGCCCGCTGGCCACCGTGGTGATCGGCGGGATCATTTCGTCGACTGTCCTGACGCTTCTGGTGCTGCCCGCCCTCTACAGCCTCGTGCACGGCCGCGAGCGCGGGAGTGACTGGCCAAGACCCGCCTGGCTCGACCATCTGCCCTTCCGCAACAGCCGAAAGGCGGTGTGACCCCCCTTCACACCGTCGGGGCGGCCGCATGTCGGGAGCGGCCGCCCACCCCCTTCATGCCCACCCCTTCGAGGTTCGCTCCATGCTTCAAGCAAGCATCCTACTCAGATGGCGACCTGCCGCCCTTCTCCTCGCGCTGGTCCTGCTGCTGGTCGACGGCGCCCTGTCCCAGGTTTTGGCCCACGGGGTCGCCAACGGCGACAAGGGCTACATCCAGGAGACGACCGGCGTGGTCTTCCTGCCGTTCGTCTACCTGGGCGCCAAGCACATGGTCACCGGCTACGACCACCTGCTCTTCCTGTTCGGGGTGATCTTCTTCCTCTACCGGATGAAGGACATCGGCATCTATGTGACCATGTTCGCCGTCGGTCACTCCACGACCCTGTTGCTGGGCGTGCTCACCGGCGTCAGCGTCTCGAGCTATCTGATTGATGCAATCATCGGCCTTTCGGTCGTCTACAAGGCCCTCGACAACCTGGGCGCATTCCAGCGCTGGTTCGGCGTTCAGCCGAACACCAAGGCCGCCACCCTGATCTTCGGCCTGTTCCACGGCTTCGGCTTGGCCACCAAGCTACAGGACTTTCAGCTTTCTTCGGACGGCCTCGTCTGGAACCTCATCGGGTTCAACATCGGCGTCGAGCTGGGCCAGCTTCTGGCGCTCGGCGCCATCCTCATTGCGATGGGCTTCTGGCGGCGCACCGACGGCTTCTGGAAGCACGCCTACCTCGCCAACGTCGTCCTCATGAGCCTCGGCTTCATCCTGACGGGCTATCAGTTCGTCGGCTTCTTCGTCGTCTGAAGGGAGACCAACCCATGCACAACGCCAACAAGCCCCGTCTCTCCGAGCTGCCCACCACAGGCAAACTCCTCCGCTCGACCGCGCTCGCCGCTGGCGTCGCGGGGGTCCTCCTTGCCACTGCCGTCCTGCCTGCGGAGTACGGTGTCGACCCGACACGGGTGGGTTCGGTGCTCGGCCTCACCGAGATGGGGCGCATCAAACGACAACTTGCCGCCGAAGCGGCGGCAGACGCGCGAGCCGACGTCGCTGCTAGTTCAACGCCGGCCGCCGCCACTCGTGTTGCGGCCCCTGCCGGCGGCTCCGTCCCGGCCGCGACTCCGACCGTCGCCGCACGGGGCGAACGGTCGGACAGGACGGTGATCACCCTCGCGCCCGACGCGGCCGCGGAGATCAAGCTCGTGATGGACGAGGGAGCACGCGCTCGCTTCGTATGGTCGAGCAGCGGCGGGCGAGTGAACTTCGACACCCACGCCGACCGGCCCGGCGTCAAGTATCATGGCTACGGCAAGGGCGCCTCACAGCGAGAGGAAGGAGAACTCGCGGCTGCCTTTACGGGCAGTCACGGCTGGTTCTGGCGCAACCGCACGGGAGAGACCGTGACGATCACGCTCGATACGTCCGGCGCCTACAAGGAAGTGAAACGTGCTGATTAGGCGGCCCCCGGTCTCTACGTGAGAGGGATGGTCATCCTGGACGCCGAGCGGGACGTGAGGACGCCGGTGGGCGCCGTCTGGCGCGCCCTGGTCGATTACCCGCGCTACCCCAAGTGGACCGGGGCCGCGATCCTTCAGCAGGATCCCGACCGGCCCGGCGAGCTCGTCTATCGCATCCGCGTCCGGACGCCTGGCCGCACCGAGCGGGCGTGGAGTTTCCCGGGACGCGAGACGACGCGAGAGCCGTTACGGGCGATCGGCTGGCGCTTCGGCATGGGCTTTGTCTACGGTCTGGACATCGGCTTCGAGACTAGCGCGCGCGGCGGCGTGACCCATGTGCGCCATTTCGTACGGATCACCGGACTGGTCGCCGTGCTCCGGCCGGCGCTCCTCAGAAGGATCTTCGGACCTGTGGTCGAGACGATGCTGAGCGATCTCGAGGCAGAAGCGCGCCGAAGGCAACGGCGCGGCGCATGAAATCTCGGGCGGCGGCCTGGACCCTTTGGCTGTGCTGCCGATTTTCGCCGCGGAGCTTCGAGGCTTTACCAATGGAGCAACATCGTGCGTCTAGCTTCAATATTCGCATTGGCGCTCGTCCATATCGCCGAGCCCACAAACGCTGCGCCGGCCGAGCGAGTGGAGGTCGCCAGCGAAGTGATCCCACTCACCGGCTTTCGACTAGAGCCCCCTAGCGTCACGCACGACGGCGGGTCTCTACGCTTCCGTGGCTTCCTCTGTCGAAGGTCCGTTGCGATGTCGCCCTACCTGGTGCGACTCGAACGTGTCTCACGTGATGGCCAAGTGCTGGGCGCTGCAACCGGGCCGGTCTCGGGGCTCTCAGGTCGGGGTAACCGCTGCTCGGTCTACACGGTCACCGCCCCTTGGCGTCTGGAGCCTGGAGACCGGGTGCGGGTCTGCGCCCAGCGTGGAGACGGGCCGTGCCCCGCCGGTGGCTGACGGGCAGGTGGCGCCGGCGTGGCCGGGGAAGGCTTGAGCGTCCAGGCGCCCGGCCGGCTTCGCCATCGCCACCTTGAGCGGCGCCGTGCAGAGTTCCGAAGTAAGCGGCGTCCCGACCCCACCTTCACGCGGCTGATCTGATCATCGAGAGTCCGAGCCGGTTTGGCTTGGTGTGGTGATGATGCCTGGTGATGATGTGCTGATGATGCCTGCGGCGCGTCGGATCGAGGTGTTCACAGGTCCTGGCCAGCGGCGGCGTTGGAGCGCACAGACCAAGGCCCAGATCGTGGCGGAGAGCTATGAGACCAGCGTCGGCGACGTGGCCGACCGCTACAGCCTGGCGAAGACGCAGGTGTTCACCTGGCGGCGCGATGCGAGGCGCTCCGCCTTCGCCCAGGTGGTGGTGGATGACGCTGCGCCGGAATCTGACAAGGCCGCGACGGACGGCGCCATCGAGATCGAGCTTGTGGGTGCGCGGGTGCGGATCGGCCGGGAGGCCGACGCGCGGATGGCGGTGGCGGTGATCGGCGCCCTGCGGTCTGGCCGGTGATCGGACCGGCGGGATCGGTCCGTGTGTTAGTGGCGGCGCGGCCGGTGGATTTCCGGAAGGGCGCGGAGGGGCTGGCCGGGCTGGTGCGCGAGCAAATGGCCGCCGATCCGTTCTCAGGCACGGTCTACGTCTTCCGCG
Organism: Caulobacter sp. CCH9-E1; assembly: GCF_001556515.1. Taxonomy (GTDB): domain Bacteria; phylum Pseudomonadota; class Alphaproteobacteria; order Caulobacterales; family Caulobacteraceae; genus Caulobacter. Next base: position 10,262 of record NZ_LSJA01000072.1, read on the forward strand.
CCAAGCGCGCCGATCGGATCAAGCTGATCTACTGGGACGGCACGGGGCTGTGCCTGTTCGCCAAGCGGCTGGAGGACGGAGACTTCCGCTGGCCCAAGATCCAGGATGGAGTGATGCGGCTCACCTCGGCTCAGCTCGGAGCCCTGCTGGAGGGCCTCGATTGGCGGCGGGTGCACCAGGCCCGGCGGACCCGCACCCCCGTCGCTGCGGCGTGATGTTCAGGCCCTGCGACGAGATGACTCAGCCTGTTCGTGAGGGCGCCTCACGGCTGGTTTGATGTGCTGTACTCTCGGCCATGACGGGCCTGGCCGATGCTCTGCCACAGGATGTCGAAGCGCTTCAGGCGCTGATCCTGGCCGAGCGCGCCGCCCACGCCGCCGAGGCGGAGCGGCTTCGTCAGATCATCAAGGAGATGCAGCGTCACCGCTTCGGCCGCCGCGCCGAGACCCTGCCGATCGACCAGCTGGAGCTGGCGCTGGAAGATGTCCAGCAAGAGGTGGCGGCAGAGGCCGCCGGCGACGAAGCCCGCGATCCGGCGCGGAAGGCCGCCACCGCCGCCAAGCGCCGGTCTAACCGCGGCGCGCTGCCTGAGCATCTGCCCCGGATCGAGACCGTGGTCGATGTGGAGGACAAGGCCTGCCCATGCTGCGCGGGCACACTGCACCTGATCGGCGAGGACCGGGCCGAGCGGCTGGACATCGTGCCCGCTCAGTTCCGCGTGCTGGTGGTGCGGCGGCCCAAGTACGCCTGCCGCGCCTGCGAGGATGTGGTGGTCCAGGCGCCGGCGCCGGCCCGGTTGATCGAGGGCGGGATTCCGACCGAGGCCACGGTCGCCCATGTGGTGGTCAGCAAGTACGCCGATCATCTGCCGCTTTACCGCCAGGCCCAGATCGACGCCCGCCAGGGGATCAAGCTCGATCGCTCCACCCTGGCGGACTGGACCGGCCGCGCGGCCTTCCTTCTCCGGCCGGTGCACGAGCACCTGCTGCAGACCCTCCGACGATCCCCCAAGCTCTTCGCCGACGAGACCACGGCCCCGGTGCTCGATCCCGGACGTGGCCGCACCAAGACTGGCCAGCTCTGGGCCTACGCCCGCGACGACCGCCCGTGGGGCGGGGCCGATCCGCCGGCCGTGGCCTATGTCTACGCGCCAGATCGCAAGGCCGAGCGGCCGATGGCGCACCTCGCCGGCTTCAGCGGCGTCCTGCAGGTGGATGGATATGGCGGCTATCGCCCCTTGGCGGAGACGGGCCAGGTCCAGCTCGCCTTCTGCTGGGCCCACGTGCGCCGGCGCTTCTACGAGCTGGCCACCGCCGGCCCCGCGCCGATCGCCAGCGAGGCCCTCGATCGGATCAAGGCGCTCTACGCCATCGAGGGCGAGATCCGCGGCCTTTGAGCCCGAGGTCCGGCACACCGTCCGCCAAGAGAGGTCCCTGCCGGTGATCCAAGCGCTGGAGCCGTGGCTCCGCGCGAAGCTCACGACGATCAGCCAGAAGTCCAAGCTCGCAGAGGCGATCCGCTACGCGCTCTCGCGCTGGGCAGGCCTCACCCTCTTCCTCGACGACGGCCGCATCGAGCTCGACAACAACATCGTCGAGCGCTCCATCCGCCCGCTGGCGCTCAGTCGCAAGAACAGCCTCTTCGCCGGCTCGGACGGCGGCGCCGAGCACTGGGCGATCCTCGCCTCGCTCATCGAGTCCGCCAAGCTCAACGACATCGACCCGCAGGCCTACATCGCCAGCGTCATCACCCGCATCGTCGCCGGACACCCGCAGAGCCAGATCGATCGGCTGCTGCCCTGGAATCCCGCGTGAGGACTTGGCACACTGACGCCATGACCTCGGCCGCCGACAGCCTTCACGAGATCGCCACGCTCCGGATCGAGCTCCTGGACACCGATCCCCTGATCTGGCGACAGGTCGAGGTTCCGACCTCGATCACGCTCAAGGTTCTTCACGATGTCGTCCAGGCCGCCATGGGCTGGTACGATCAGCACCTGTGGGAGCTGCGGCTCGGCAAGCAGCGCTACGGCCAGCCTATCCCCGGAGACGACTGGGGTGGCCCACCCACCCTCAAGGCCGACAAGGTCCGCCTGCGCGAGGTCCTCAAGCCCCGCAAGACCGTCCTCGACTACACCTATGACTTCGGCGACAGCTGGGAGCACCGGCTCACCTTCTCCGACGTCCGTCCCGGCGACCCGGACACCGACTACCCCCGCTACGTCGCCGGCGAGCACGCCGCTCCACCCGAAGATTGCGGCGGCATCCCCGGCTTCTACGGCGCCCTCGAAGCCCTGGCCGATCCCAACCATCCCGAGCACGCCGACGTCATCGAATGGTTCGACGGCTACGACCCCAATACCATCGACGAACTCGTCCTCAAGATCGCTCTCAGCCGCATCGCCCGCCGACGTAACCCCGCCAAGGCGACGTTCGCCCGCAAAGCCAAGTCCTGAGAGATCGCCGAGGTGGTCCGGGAACGACGCTTACGTCCCGAAACCGTGTGACCCCGACACGCGTACTAGGTTGTGCGGCTTGCCCAAGCAAGACGGACGACGGGTGTGACTACATGCCCGCCTTCGGCCAATGGTGGTGAAGATCATCGATGACGAACGGGTGCACGTGCGCTGCGCGTGTGCTGACCGGCTTACCCTCTCCCTCGCGCAGATGCGGATGCTGGGGCGGCAGGTCCGGATGCACGTGCGCAAGCTCGTCGGGGTCGGCAGCCGGCCAGACTTTGAGCGCGGCGACCACGCCGACCAGGCTGACGCTGGCGAGGGCTATGAAGGTTGGCGCCATGCCGTAGGCGGCTCCGAAAGAGCCCGCCACTGTGTAGGTCAGCAGCCAGCAGGCGTGCGACAGGGCGAACTGCGCGGCGAAGACCGCGCTGCGGTCCTCAGGCGTCGCCGAGCGCCGCAAGAGACGCCCCGATGGGGTCAGAACGGCTGAATAGCCCACCCCCATGATCGCCCACAGGATCAGCAGCGAGACCCACTGGTCCACGCCGGGCGAAACGGTGAGCAGCGCCATTACGCCCAAGGCGCCGGTCAAAAGCCAGGAGGCGGCGACCATAACAGGGCGGTCGCCCACCCGCTCCAACACGCGCGGGAGCAGCAGGGCCGCGACCATCGAACCGCCGCCGAAGGCGGCCAGCGCCAAGGCCATGTCGTCGGCCGGTCGGCCGAGTAGGGTTCGCACATAGACGACGGTGTTGACGATCACCATGGCGCCGGCGGCCGCTGCTGCGAGATTGAGCGCCAGTAGCCCTCTCAGCCTTGGTGTCCTGAGATAGATGCGAACGCCGTGCGTGGTGCGCGCGTAGATTCCGCCTTCGCGCGTCACGGCCTTGGGCTGTGGCACGATAACAGAGACCACCAAGGCGGCCGAAGCCAGGAAGCCGACGACGGTTCCGCCAAAGAGCCAGTGAAATCCTATGACCGTGAGCAGAGCAGCCGCCAGCATCGGGCTGACTAGGCTTTCCATGTCGTAGGCCAGGCGCGAGAGCGAGAGCGCCCGGGTGTAGCGTTCCTCGTCGGGGAGGATATCGGGGATGGCGGCCTGGAAGGTCGGTGTGAACGCCGCTGAGGCCGATTGCAGGAGGAAGATCAGCAGGTAGACCTGCCAAATCTCGGTGACAAAGGGCAGCATGATGGCCACAGAGGCGCGCACCAAATCCATCGACACAAGGAAAGCTCGTCGCGGAAGCCGATCGACGAAGGCGTTCACGATGGGGCCGACGCCAATGTAGGCGATCATCTTGATCGCCAACGCGCCGCCAAGCACAACGCCGGCGTTCGCGCCGGCCAGGTCGTAAGACAACAGACCCAGCGCCACTGTCGCCAGGCCGGTGCCGACCAGGGCGATCACCTGCGCCAGGAAGAGGTGCCTGTAGGTTCTGTCCGCAAGAACGCTCAACATCACCAATCTCTCCGTTGAGTCATGACAGCGAGCCTCGGAGAGGCGATGCGGAATCGCTGAGGGTGTGGCCCTTCCCCTGTTCGCTCAGCCGATCGACACGGCGCTTCAAATCCTTGGACATCATCTGGCGAGCACGAGGTTGCATCTTCCGCCAGGCGCGGATTTCAGGGACGGTTCGACCACAGCCGATGCACCAGCCCGATCGACCATCAAAACTGCAGACGCTGATGCATGGATCGCTCGACTTCACGGGTGGGCCGCCGCTGGCTGAACCCCAAGAGGCGTTGACGGGGCCTTTCCCTCTTCAGCCCCAACTTTGCGCGGCAGCAGCCGGGCCGAGTTGAGGATGAAGGCCATTTCGGACGCGACGTGAATGAATGCCGCCATCAAGGGATTCAGCACCCCCACGGCCGCCAAGCCTATCCCGATCGCGTCGATCGCGAGCGTGCCGGCGAAGTTCTGCCAGATGATGCGCCGCGTGCGCCTTGCCACCTTGAGGGTCTCCACGAGACGGACAAGATCATTGCCCAGCAGCACGACGTCGGCGCTCTCCTGGGCGACGTCCGTCCCAGACCCCATCGCGATGCCGACGCTCGCCTCGGCCAGCGCGGGTGCATCGTTGACACCGTCGCCGACCATGGCGACCGTCCGCTTCTGCTGGATGAGCGCCTGGATTCGCGCGAGCTTGTCTTCCGGCAGGAGGCCGGCTTCGATTTCCTTGATGCCGAGGCTACGGCCCACAGCCTGAGCAACGGGAAGGGCATCGCCGGTCAGCAGGATGGTGCGGATCCCGAGAGCCGTCAGGCTTTCGATCGCGCGCTTGGCTTCGGGGCGCACGGTGTCGGCCACGGCAATCGCGCCGAGCAGCACTCCGCCCCTGGCGACATAGACCTCCGAGGCCGCCTCGACGCCAAGGTTGAGCGGCGCTGTGATCACCACGCCGTTGTCCCGCATCCAGGCCTGGTTGCCGACCAGGACCATGGAGTCCGCCACCTTGGCGGCGATGCCCCGCCCGGGCGTGTAGGCGAAGTGTTCAGGCTCAGCGACCCGGCGACCTTGGGCCTTGGCATGGGCGATGATGGCTTTACCCAGCGGGTGCTCGGAGCGCAGCTCGGCCGCGGCAGCCGCGTCGAGCAGGTCCTCGGCGCTGACGTCGGCGGCGGCTACGACGGCTTGAACTTCCGGCCGGCCGAAGGTGAGCGTGCCGGTCTTGTCGAGCACCACAGTGTCGACCTTGCCGAGCGTTTCGAGATGGACGCCACCTTTGATGATGGCGCCGAGACGAGCGGAGCGGCCGATGCCGCCGAGGATCGCAAGTGGGGTGCCGGCTGCGATACCGCAGGCGCCGGCGACGATAATCACGGAAATCGTTGAGGTGATGTTCTGGGTGATCAGATAGGTCAGCACCGCCGATCCGAGGGCGAAATAGACCAGGTATCCGGCCATGCGGTCGGCCAGGCGTTGGACGGGTGCGCGCGAGCGCTCGGCCCGTTCCACCGCCTCGATGATCTTGCCGTAGCTGGTGTCGCGCCCGATCCGCTCGGCGCGCACTTCAAGCGCGCCCGATTGATTGATCGACCCGGCGAACACTGCGGCGCCTTCGATCTTCTCCACCGGCATCGATTCGCCGGTGATGCGGGATTCATCGACGAAAGAATTGCCGGACAGGACGGCGCCATCGACCGGGATGCGGCCGCCCGGAGCCACCAGGATGGCGTCGCCAATGGTCAGCTCGGCAGCGGAAATCGTCCGAATGGAACCGGTTCGGCGGACGGAAACCTCGCTGGGCAGGAATTCCAGAAGATCACGGATCGCCTTGCGCCCTCGCCCGACCGTCAGGCCCTCCAGGACCTCGGCCACCAACACGAAGAGGGTGATCACCAGGGCGGTGAAGAACTGACCGATGGCGGCAGCCGCCACGATGGCGATGGTCATCGACAGTTCCATCGTCATGCGCCGCTGCAGGACGTTCTCGAACGCCTCCTTCAAGATCGGCCAGCCGCCGATCAGGAGGCCGACGACGCCGATCACGCTCACGGTGGGGATGGGCTCCCAGACCCGGAACCAGACGAGGGCCGCGGCGACCGCCACCAAGCCGATCCGCAAGGCCTCCTGCCACTCGAACGGATGCTCGTGGTCGTGGCCGTCCTCATCTTCGTGATCAGCATGGTCGTGCCCATGGTGATCATGGCCGTGATGCGGGTTCTTCTTCTCGTTCAGCGCCGCCGGCGCGGTCGTTCGGGCTTCGGCCTGATCGGCCAGGCTGGAGTGATCACGATTCAATTGGTCGGCCATGGTCGGCTTCCTCGTCATTTCAGGTAGGTGCGCACGACGTCGATAAGTTCTTCCGCGCCCCTAGCCCGTTCAGGGTCGGGGTCGCTGGCCGGATCGACGACGTGCATCCGGATGTGATCTTCCATCACCTCGGCCATGAGGCCGTTCATGGCGCCGCGAACGGAGGCGATCAGCTGAAGTACCTCTGCGCAGCCGGTCTCAGTCTCTAAGGCGCGCTCCACGGCCTCCAATTGACCGCGAATGCGCCGTACGCGCGCGACGAGCTTTTTCTTCCCCCGAACCGTATGGCCCATCAAAAATCCTCCATGTCTCATGTAATATAGGGGGGTATACTATATTGTTCAATCGGACGCCCTCCCTTCGTTCAGGATGACAACCAGCTGAGACGGAGCGTGTTGAACCGGGGGCGGCTGACCTGATCGAGCCGAAGCGTACCTGCTCGGGGCGATCGAGTTTTTCGTCAGCGCCGCTCAGGCCGTTGGGCGACGCCAGCGAACGAAGAACCTCGATGGACGCCATGTGGCGGTTGCGCGGCGGCAGTGCCGTTGCGCCTAAAGGTTCGTTATAGATTATAAGATAATTACCATCAGTTATCGCGGAAAACTCCGGACTTTTAGGGGTTTAGCCGCAGCCGTACGCCCGGTCCTAACGCGTCTGCGTCGTCGCCTTCCAGAAACGCGACGCCGGCGTTCTCAAGGGCCCGGCGCACGGCGTCGACATTGGCGGCCGAGCTGCGCCCCGGTCCAACCGGACCTTCCATTCGGACGATCGTGGGAAGCGACACCCCCGACGCCTTGGCCAATACGGGCTGACTCCAACCAAGCAATGCGCGCGCGGCCCGGATTTGCGCTGCGGTCAGCATGAAATGATCATTTTATTATCTTGTAAGAAGATTTCATATTGACGCGCTCCAAGCCGCGTTCGATGATAAAATCATCATAGGTGATTAGAAGGCTCCGGTCATGGCCTCGCGTCGAAAAGCGGGCGACGGGAACGTGCGCCTGCCTGAAATCTCGCGGCGCGCTGTCTTGGCGGGAACATCAATAGCGGCCTCCGGCGCCGCAAGGCGCGGCGAGGCGGCCGCAATACCGTCGATCGCTGCACCGGTCCCTTCAGACGAAGGAGCCAGGCGGTGCGCGAGTTGGCTGGCCGTCAACGCCAAGATCGAGCGTCTCCAGTCTCGATGGGCAAGGCTGGAAAGCTGGCTTGTGAGGGAACACGCCTGGTGCAAGCTCAGCGCTGCCGAGCAGCAGGCCTTGCCCTGGGCAAAGGAGCTCCGCGACATCGACGGCTGCTTGGACGTTCTATTCGAGCAGCGCGAGGCCTTGCTGCAGTCGATCCCCGCAACCGGCTCCATCAGCCTGGATTCGGTCGCCGCGAGACTGGCCGTGGTGGAACGTCTGATCTGGCGGGAGGAGCATCCCGAAGCCACGCCCTGGTCACCGGGGCCCGTCGAGATCTCATCGCGCTGTCCCGCGGTCATCCGCCGGCCGTCGTCAGCCAGAGTTCGGCGTCGTTGTGATCATGTCCGCGCCGGCTAGCGGCGCAGGCGAGGGCAAGCTACGCCGAGCGATCCCCTTGTCTGCGCACGAACGCGCGGTGAGCTCCCAGGCGGTCGTCGCAGTGAAAGAGCCATGCACGCTGCAGGCGCTCGCGGTTCTTAAGGCCCTTGGGCCCACGGCCCCGCCCTCGCCGCTCGTCGCGTCAGTCGCCGGCTGCGAACTTCCGACCTCGGCGCCGATAACCGTCTAGTAATCTTCCGGGCGCGCACTGATTCGCAGGGACATTGGCTGGAGGCGCGCTATGGGGGCGGCAGGCAGGCATGTGCTGATCGTCGAAGACGAAATGGTCATCGCCCTGGAGATCGAGTCTCAGCTCCGAGAGCTTGGCTATTCGTCATTCGACTATGCGGACAGCCCGACGCGGCGCTTCGGGCGGCATGTGAGCAGCGGCCGGACTTGGTGACTCTTGATTTCCGGATCATGGGCGGGACAGGTCTGGACGCGATCGCCCGAATTGTTCGAGCCCTTGGCCCGTTGCCCGCCGTAATGATCACCGGCAACTCAGAACAGGTGCGGATGGGTTGCCCCTACCCGGTGGTCGATAAGCCGCTAGGGCTGGCGGCATTGCGAGCAGCGTGCGTAGAAGCTGGGGTGTAAGCGGCAATAGGTCACGCTCGGCGCGTCGAGAGCGCCCCAGCCACGCACTCCAGGAGCTGCGCGGTCGTGAACGGTTTGAGCAGCGCAGCGTCCGCGCCGAGCATGGTGGCCGTGCGAAGAAGCTGGCTGGCTTCAATGATCCCGAATCCGCCGCTCATCGCCACGATCCGGGTCAAGGGCCAACGCCGGCGGACCTCCATGATGACTTCGACGCCGTCCTTGTCCGGCATCAGCAGATCGGTCAACAGCACGTCCGGCCGTCTCGCCATCAGCTCGATGGCCCCACGGCCGCCGTCGGCTTGCAAGCAGTCATATCCGGCGTCCGCCAGGATCTCTGAGATCAAGTCCCGGCATGCGGGGTCGTCTTCCACGACCAGGACGACCTCGCGACGCATAAGACTCCGTCACCCCACACAGACACTCGGGTCCTAAAGGGGTTACGCGGGAGGCCGCGCCTCGCCCTCACCTACTTGTGGCGGCGCTTCCGAGAGCTGCGGAGCGAAATGCTGGGCGTATCGCCGACGGGCCAGAAGGCTATTGTCGCGATCGAAGACGAGGAGCTCGGCGCACCTGCCCCGGGCCGCCGCCTGTTGGGCGAGTTGCTTGGCCTTGGCTTCCGCGCGCCCTCCGGAGAGAAACATGAGCGGTAGGCCGCAGGGTTGCTCGACCGCCCAGCCCCCGGGAACCGGCAAGACCGAATAGGTCCAAGTTTCCATCGTCCGCTCCTCCCGTCTGTGCGCGCCCTAGCCCCCGAAGCTACACCCTCAGAGATGCCTTGCGACGACCTTTCGTAAAGGGAGCGCCCTCGGCCGCGCGGCGGCGCGTTCAGTGACTGGATTCAATGGCTGCGCCCGCCCCCGCCGTGCCCACCGCCGAAGTGGCCACCGCCACCGCGGCCGAAGCTCGAATGGCCGCCGCCAAAGTGGCCGCCACCGTGGCCGCCACTGAAGAAGCTGAGGCCGAAGGAGCCGTAGAACGGTCTGGAGTAGTAGCTCGGCCCCCAAGGGTCGTAAGCGTAGGACGAATAGCGCGGGCCGGGCGGCGGACCCGCGCCGGTGGCGACCGGCACGACGCAGACGGCGTCCACCGGCTGGGCCGGGTCGGCGGATGGAGGCGAGGCTGGCGTCGCCGCGATCGCGCCCGGAGCGCCGCACGGGACGACGTAGTAGACGAACGGCGGCGGGGTGGGACCGACGGGTTGTGCGACGGCGATGGCCGGCGCTGTCAGTCCGGCTGTCGCCATCACAATTGCATGGATGGTTTTGATCATTGGGGGGCGCTCCTCTTTGGCGCCAAGCGAGCTGACCAGATTGACCCGCCAGGTGTCGTGCGCATGGGAGCAGGATGAATTCCGTTTCATCATGGCATGTCCGAAGCCCCAGCCGCCGCGAACATGAAATCGAGTTCACGCCGGCCCCACGCGCCTGAAAGTTCTCGGCCGCATCTAGGTCGTGGCGGCGCGGTGACGCCGAGCGGTCCACCTGCCCCCCGGTGGACGCGCTCGAGGCGCCGGCCAAGCCCGCCAGCTGCCGGTCGATCCCGCCGGCAGCTGGCGGCGATCGCCGAGACTGACATCCCCCTGGATCGGATGCCGAGGAACCTTCAGACTCCGCCCATGAAGCTTCTCCTGATCGAGGATGACCGCGCGACGGCCAGCTATGTCCAG